>JAWOHX010000032.1:0-14166 GCA_046484975.1 Clostridia bacterium | reverse complement strand
CATGCCGGTGACTGGGCTCCCGTCGTCGGACCCAACACCGTATCCATTTTCTTTGCCGAGGAGCAGTCCGGATTCCTTGCAGGGGTCGCAACGGCACTGGAACTGAAGACCGGGGAGATCGGATACATCGGAGGCATGGAAATTCCGCCGGTCCAGAAATTCAACTGGGGCTTCCAACAGGGCGTCAAATACGCCAACACCAATTTCGGCACCAGCGTCAACATGTCCGCCACCAATGTCATCTACCAGGGGACCTTCGATAACGTGGCCGCAGGACAGGCCATTGCAGCCCAGATGTTTGACCGCGGCGTAAGAGCCATCTTCTGCGCAGCAGGCGGTGTGGGCATCGGTGCCATCAATGAAGCCAAGGCACGCAAATCCGCAGGCAATGAAGCCTGGATCATCGGCGTGGACGTGGACCAGTACAACGAAGGCATCTACAGCGGCAACAACTCCGTCATCCTGACCTCCGCCATGAAAAGGATCGATGTTGCAGCATATGACATGATCAAACTGGATCATGCAGGGAATTTCCCCGGCGGACAGACCTTGCTGTTCAACGCAGCCAACAACGGCATCGGCCTTCCTGCCTCGAATCCCAACCTGAGCCAGGATGTGCTGGACAAAGCCGCCGCTGTGTTCAAGGACATCCAGGACGGAAAGATCACGGTTTCCGATGTCCAGGGAGACCTGATCAAATAAGGCCGGTACATCAGATTGATGAAAGGGCGGGATAATACCGTCCTTTCATTTTAAAAAGGAGATGAGCCATGGACTACATTGTTGAGATGCTGGACATCACCAAGCAATTCCCCGGGGTCCTTGCCAATGACAACATAACGGTTCAATTGAAACAGGGTGAGATCCTGGCGCTGCTGGGGGAAAACGGTGCGGGAAAATCCACCCTGATGAGCATTCTTTTCGGATTGTTTACCCCTGACAATGGCATCATCAAGGTCCGGGGCAAGGAAGTCCGCATCACCAACCCCAATGTCGCCACTGACATGAAGATCGGCATGGTGCACCAGCATTTCCAGCTGGTGCAGAATTTCACGGTTTCGGAAAACATCATCCTCGGGATGGAAAGCAGTTTTTTCATCAATATCAGAAGTGCCACTCGGAAAATCACAGAATTGTCCAAAAAATATGGTTTGAACATCAAACCCAACGAGAAAATAGAGGACATATCCGTGGGCATGCAGCAACGGGTGGAGATCCTGAAAATGCTCTACAGAAACGCAGATGTACTGATTTTTGATGAACCCACTGCCGTGCTGACCCCCCAGGAAATTGACGAGTTGATGAAAATCATGAAGAGCCTGATCAAAGAGGGCAAATCCATCATCCTCATCACCCATAAACTCAAGGAGATCAAAGCCATCGCCGACAGGTGCACCATCATCCGCAGGGGAAAACTCGTGGGTACGGTGACTGTGGCGGACACCACGGAACAGCAGATGGCGGAGATGATGGTGGGCAGGGAGGTTTCTTTCACCGTTGATAAAAAACCGGCGAAGCCCGGCAAGGTCATCCTGGACATCGGGAACCTTTCCGTGATGACGGGAAGGAAAACCATGGGACTGAAGGATGTTTCTTTTCAGGTAAGGAGCGGGGAAATCGTCGGAGTCGCCGGAGTGGACGGGAACGGCCAGACGGAACTGGTGGAAGCCATCACCGGCCTTACCAAGCCTGAATCCGGCAATGTGCTGGTGAACGGTACGGACATCACCCATTTTTCCGTCAGGCGCAGAAATGAGACCGGGGTCGCCCATATCCCCGAGGACAGACAGAAGTACGGGCTGATCATGGAATTCAACCTGGCGGAGAACATCTGCCTCAAAGAATACTACCGGCCTCCTTGTTCCAAAAGGGGCCTTCTGAATAAGGAATACATTCATTCCCACGCGGAGGATGTGGCCACGCAGTTCGACGTCCGCACCGGCCAGGGTGTCCTGTCCCCTGCCGGCACCATGTCCGGGGGCAACCAGCAGAAAGCCATTGTCGGACGGGAGGTGGACATGGACCCCGAGATCCTCATTGCCGTGCAACCGACCCGGGGCCTGGACATCGGTGCCATCGAATACATCCACAGCCGCATCATCGAACAGCGGGACAGCGGGAAAGCTGTATTGCTTGTCTCCTTTGAACTGGATGAAATCCTTGATCTATCCGACCGCATTGCCGTCCTGTACAGTGGGGAACTGGTGGATATCGTGGACGGGGAACAAGCCACATCCGAAAGCATCGGCCTTCTGATGGCAGGCATCAAAGGAGGTGGGAAGCAATGAACAAGCTGAACAATTTCACCAAATCCATTTTTGCCGTATTGCTGGGACTCCTGGCCGGTGCCATCCTGATCCTGTTCATCGGCAAGAACCCCCTGGAAGGGTTCTACTATCTCTTCCGGGGCGGCACCATGAACATGGAGAGGATTGGCAATACCATTGCCACTGCCACCACCCTGATCCTCACGGGCCTGTCCGTGGGTTTTGCATTCAAGACGGGCCTGTTCAACATCGGGGCAGCAGGCCAGATGCTGATGGGCGGGCTGGCCGCCACTACAGTGGGCCTGACCGTGGACCTTCCGAAATTCCTCCTTCTTCCCCTCATGCTGGTTGCCGCCATGATCGGGGGTGGCATCTGGGGTTCCATCCCCGGCTTTTTGAAAGCACTGTTCAACGTCCATGAGGTGGTATGCACCATCATGACAAACTGGATCGCCTACTGGATTGTGTTCTATACTGTCCCCGCCTACCTGAAAGGCCAGTTCCTGGAGACCGAATCTGCAAACATCCCCTTCCAGGCATCCCTGCGGGTGGAATGGCTCACCTCCATATTTCGAGGTTCCTTCATCAACCTCGGCATTTTTGTTGCGGTCATCTCCGTGCTGGTCATCAAATTCATCCTGGACAAAACCACCCTCGGCTATGAACTCAAAGCCGTCGGCTACAACCGGCATGCAGCGGAATATGCCGGCATCAAGGTGAATCGGGACATCGTCCTGTCCATGACCATCGCCGGGATTCTGGCAGGAATCGGCGGATTCGTCTTTTATGCCGGTTATTCCTCCAACATACAGATCGGCGTGCTGCCGGCCCAGGGGTTTGACGGCATCGCGGTGGCACTTCTGGGAACCAACAATCCCCTTGGCATCCTGGCGGCAGCCTTGTTCTTCGGGCTGCTGCATTCCGGAAAAGGATTCATGAACGCCATGATCGATGTTCCCCCTCAGATTGCTGACACCATCATCGCCATCATCATCTACTTCACTGCCGCAAGTCTTCTGATCGAAAGGGTATGGAACAGAATCAGAGCCAAACGCAAAGACAAAAAGAACGGAGGTGCCTGACATGTGGGAAATCATCAGGCAAATCTTTCCCTACGCCATCGCTTTCACAATTCCCCTTCTCATCACCGCCCTTGGAGGACTTTTCAGTGAGAGAAGCGGAATTGTCAACATCGGGCTGGAAGGACTCATGGTCATCGGGTTTTTCGCGTCGGCGGCGGTCATCATCCAGTTCCAGGAAAGCAATGCAACCATCGCCCTGTTGCTTGGGCTGTTGGCCGGTTTCATCGCCGGAGGCATTTTCGCCATCCTTCACGCCTTCGCCAGCATCAGCCTCAATGCCGATCAGGTCATCAGCGGAACCGCCATCAACATGATGGCCGGCGCCCTGACCCTCTTCCTGGCCAGAACTCTCACGGGAAGTGGCAACATCGCCATCCGCATGGGCCTTCCCCGTTTCGATGTGCCCTGGCTCACGCAAATTCCCGTCATCGGACCCCTCTTGTTCCGCCAGACCTATTTCACCACATGGCTGGTCCTTTTCATCCTGCTCATTTCCTGGATCCTGCTCTACAAAACCTCCTTTGGCCTGAGGCTCCGTGCCTGCGGCGAGCATCCCTATGCCGCCGCAAGCGCCGGGATCAATGTGTACCGGATGCGCTACATCGCCGTCATCATTTCCGGTATGCTGGCAGGCCTGGGCGGAGCCACCATCCTCGTGACCTATTCCGGGGAATTCACCGGTTCCGTTGCCGGGCTGGGCTTTCTGGCCCTGGCTTCCTTGATCTTCGGCCAATGGAAACCCCTGGGCATCCTCGGCGCCACCTTCTTCTTCGGATTCGCCAGTACGGTGGCCAATGTATCCCAGGTCATTCCGGAACTTGCGGCCATCCCGCCGGTGATCCTGAAGATCTTTCCCTATGTGGTCACATTGATAGCATTGGTGCTGTTCTCAAAATCCTCCCAGGCGCCGAAAGCGGTGGGGGTGCATTTCGACCTGGGGAAAAAATAGCATATTGCGTATTGTGGTCACCGGTGTTTAATGTTAAAATCCATTGGGGTACCGCACAAAAAGCATGGGGGAAAGAATGAACCAGACATTGTTGATTATATTCGGGTTGCTAGGCGGTCTTGCCATATTCATATACGGCATGATGGAGATGAGCGCGGGTCTGAAGAGAATCGCCGGGGACAGGATGCGGAAAATTCTCAAGGCGCTCACCGGGAATCCCTTCATGGGCATCCTTGTGGGAGCCCTGGTCACCGCCCTCATGCAATCCAGCTCCGCCACCACAGTCATGGTCATAGGCTTCACCGCAGCCAGGCTCATGACCCTTCCCCAGGCCATCGCCGTGATCATGGGAGCCAATATCGGAACCACCTTCACGTCCCAGCTGGTGGCATTCAAAATCGGCGACTATGCCTATCCCATCACTGCCATTGGATTCGCCCTGATGATGTTCTCCAAAAAAAGAAACATCAAGAATGTGGGGCAGACCCTGTTCTCCTTCGGCCTGTTGTTCGTGGGCATCAACCTCATGTCCCAGGTCATGAAGCCCCTTGCCCAGTTGCCGGCCTTTGCCGATGCACTTGTCAAGATTCAGGACATCCCCATACTGGGGCTTATGGTCAGCGCCCTGATGACCGTTCTCATTCAGAGCAGTTCCGCCGTCATCGCCGTCATCCAGAATCTGGCGGCTACCCCCGGGGCTGACGGAATGCCTTTGATTCCCCTGGTCTTTGCCCTGCCCCTGCTTTTCGGAAGCAACATCGGGACCACCATCACCGCCATCCTTGCCGCGACGGGCAGCGGCATCAGCGCCAAAAGGGTGGCATTGGCCCACTTGTTCTTCAATGTGCTGGGGGCCATTGCCTTCATGTTTTTCATCCCGTTGTTTGAACGCCTCATCCTCTTCATCACCCCAGCCTTAGCAGGTGTTTCCCGGCAAATCGCCAACGCCCATACCGTTTTCAACGTGCTGAACACCCTTATATGGCTGCCCTTCATCGGAATTCTCGCCAAACTCGTCACCTGGATCTCTCCAGGGGAGGACCTGCTCATCGAGAACCGGCCTCTGTACCTGGATGACAAGATGCTTTCCAGCCCCTCCATCGCCATGAATCTGGCCACCCAGGAGCTGGCCAGGATGGCCTCCATCACTTATGAGATGATGGAGACCGCCGAAAAAGCCTTCATCAACAATGATATGATTTCCGCCAAAAAGGTCCATGAGATTGAGGATACCGTGGACATTCTCCAGAATGAGATTGTCCATTACCTCTCCAAGCTGCTGTCCACGGCAACCCTCACAGAGCACCAGTCCATCCGGCTTACCGGCCTGATGCATGTGGTCAGCGACATCGAGCGCATCGGAGACTATTGCGACAACATCGCCGAGAGTGCGGAAATCAAATATGAGAAGGGCCTGCCTTTCTCCGACGAAGCCATCGTGGAAATCACCGATGCCTTCAATATCGTGACGGACATGGTGAAGCTGAGCATTGATGCCCTCTCCCAATATGATGCAATCCTGGCAAAAAGGGTTCTGTCCGACGAGTATCTCATCGACGATCTTGAAATGCGCCTCAGGGCTGCCCATATCGACAGGCTCAACAAAGGCTACTGCAACATCCATTCCGGCATTACTTTCGTCGAGCTGATCCATAACCTGGAACGCATCGGTGACCACTGCAACAACATCGCCGAGGCAGTCCTGGATGACCTGGAGAAAGTCCCCAGGGCCTTCAATGAGTGAAGAATCCGCAGAGTATTCCCCCTTCAACAAAGAATTCTCCTGGTTTGACCCCTCCTGGGGTCTGATATGATGGGTTTGCATGCACAAAAGGGGAAACAGGCAGAAAGGAAGAAATATCCTCATGACTGAATCACAGTACCTGGACAGAAGATGGAACTGGGGGGCCTTCTGGCTCACCTGGATCTGGGGATTGGGCAATGGCACCCATATCGCGCTGCTGGCCTTGGTCCCGGGCCTGAATCTTGTCATGCCCTTTGTACTGGGCTACATGGGAGACGAATGGGCAAGGAGGAACAAGACCTGGTTCAATGAGAACCACTTCAAGGTCACCCAAAGGAAGTGGGCCCTGGCAGGCTGGGTGGTTGCTGTCCTTTCCGTAACAATCCTCTCCATCTCCCTGTATGGGAATTATCAATCCTCTCTCCGGAGCAAGGCCCTATCCGATGAGATCCTGCAGATTGCCCTGGCGGACGGATGGGTCACGGAACAGGTGGGGGAAGATTACACCGTCAACATCCTGGGAAAAACCACCCTGGGAGACAGGGTCCATTCCCATACCATCTTCATCCACTCCAGCCAGGGGACCGTCTCCATCCGGACGAGTTTCAACGATTCGAATCAGATCCAAAACATCCACCTGGACCTGTTGCGGGGCGACACCAGGGAGCAAACCCACCTCATCACCGTGCGGGAATAACGGATGCTGCCTAAGGGCCGCAGGATGAAGTTGTCTCATCCCGGGTTTCCCGGGGAAGCAAATAAAAATTTTTGATTCGGCTATTGACACCTTTCTTCCACTGGTGTATATTATGACTGACCAGTCATATGACTGCACGGTCATATGGCTGTATAGAGTCCGACATGCAGGTGCATGAATATAAGGAGGAAAACAACATGGAAATGAACTATTTCAACACCATCAGCCTGGTTCTTGCCGCCTCGGCGATGGCCAAGGTATTCTTCGGCGTGTTTTTTCACAACAGGCTCTATGCCTGGGCGAAAAAACATTATGGCAGGGAGAAGCGGTCGGTGGCGGTCAATGCCCTGCTGGTCTATGCCCTGGTCCTGCTGGTTCTGGTCTGGATTGGCACCCTGACGGATTATGTACCCCTGGGATGGATTCTCACCGTGTTCATCACTTTGGCATCCCTGAAGTCCATGAACCTGCTGTTCAACTGGAAATCCTCGTCTGAGAAGTTTGTCGCCTTCATTGACCGCGCAGGCAGGAAACTGTGGCTGGTTGACCTGGTGGTGGCCATCATGGGGCTGGTTTTCCTTTGCATGGGGATATGGTTGTATTGACATAGGATATGTTTTAAAGGAGATGAAATCATGTCGAAGGACACCTACCACAATCTACCAAAGGGTAAAAGGGACATGGTCCTCAATGTGGCCATTGACGAGTTCCATGAACACGGGTATGCGTCATTCAGCATCAGCAGGATGGTGGAGAAGGCCGGGATTGCCAAGGGGAGTTTCTACCAGTATTTCAACGGGAAGGAGGACCTGTTTCGCCTGGTGATGGATACAGCCGCGGAGAAGAAAGTGGCTTATCTCAAGGAACTGGGCATTCATGCAGGTCCCATTCCCCTGTTCGATCTCCTGAGGGTACTGTTTCTGGGGGGATTGTCATTTCAAAAAGAGAACCCGAAACTGTCCGCCATCATTGATTCCTTCATGCAGACCGCAGATCTCTCCCTGAAAAAGAAAATTCTGGGTGACAATGTGGAGAAAAGCAATGCTTTCCTTCGGGATTTGCTGCAGGATGCCATCAAACGCAAGGAAATCCGTGCCAATCTGGATGTCCCCTACACCGCCCACCTGCTGACCGGCCTCTCCATATCTTTGAGCGACTACATGCGGGAACGTACAAAGGACATGGGCCGGATCGATGAGGCAATGTACAGGCGTCTGGTGGACACGACCCTATTGTTCCTGAGACAGGGTTTGACTTGATTCCTGTTTTTTTGAAAAACATCAGGCAGAATAAGGGCCGCAATCCTGCGGCCCTTTGACTTTAGTACTGGTCGGCTGTCCCGTCGCTCCCTAACACATGGGTGATTTTGTGCTTGACAATGCTGCGTATGAAGTCCCTTGCGGGTCCCAGGTATTTCCTTGGGTCGAAATGATCGGGGTGCAGTGCGAACTGCTCCCGGATGGCGGCGGTCATTGCAAGCCTCAGATCGGAATCGATGTTGATCTTGCATACCGCCATGGCGGCTGCCTTCCGGAGCATCTCCTCGGGTACCCCTTTGGCGCCGGGCATATCCCCCCCGTATTTGTTGATGAGGTCGATGTATTCCGGCACCACGGAAGAAGCCCCGTGTAGAACGATGGGGAAACCCGGAAGCCTCCTCTGGATGTCCTCCAGGATGTCGAACCTGAGCTTGGCTTCCCCCTTGAACTTATATGCGCCATGGCTGGTGCCGATGGCGATGGCCAGGCTGTCAACCCCGGTCTTTTGAACAAATTCCTCCACTTGCGAAGGATCGGTGTATGCGGCATCCTCGTCGGATACGTTCACTTCATCCTCGATTCCGGCCAGTTTCCCGAGTTCCCCTTCCACAACAACGCCATTGGCATGGGCATAGTCCACAACCTGCTTGGTCAGGCGGATGTTGTCCTCGAATGCATGCTGGGATCCGTCAATCATCACTGAGGTGAATCCTCCGTCGATGCAGGACTTGCATATCTCAAAATCCTCCCCATGGTCCAGATGGACGCATATTGGCAATCCTGTGTCCTCGATGGCCGCCTCGATGAGCTTCATCAGGTAGTTGTGTTTTGCATATTTCCTCGCCCCTGCGGATACCTGAAGAATCAACGGGGATTTCGTCTCCTTCGCAGCTTCCGTGATGCCCTGGACAATCTCCATGTTGTTCACATTGAAGGCGCCGATGGCGTATCCCCCTTTGTACGCCTTTGCAAACATTTCTTTGGATGTAATCAATGCCATTGAATATCATTCTCCTTCTCTTTGATTCAAATACATTCTACCAGAAAAAAGGTCAAAATCAACTTTTTTTGTATGCCATGAACAATCGGAGGGCGCCCACGCAGGAGCGAACATCGGAATAGACCGGGACACCAGCATGCTCCATGATGGCCACGAATTCAGAATAGTACTCCCCTCCATTCACCGATACCACCAGGGGTTTGTCGTATCTTCTGAAGATGTCCACGATGATGTTGGCCAGGGAATCCTCCCGTTTGCACATGTCCGGGGTGGATTTGATGTTCTCCACATGGGGAACGACCCCCACGATAAGGCAATCCACCTGGTCGTCCTTCATCAAGGCTTCGATGAAACGGCCGTACATGACATCGTCCGTCATGGGGGTGACATCCAGGATGCTGTTGCGGACATCCGCCAGCCCATGGGTGTTGATTTTCTCCAGTTCCAAAAGGGTGTCCGGCCCCACCTGGGCAGGGATCAGGATCCCCAGCTCGTCACTGGCGATGGTGGCTTCGAAGCCGGCATTGAAGACCCCCGCTGCCCGGAGCCCTGTCTTCTTCTTGTGATGCAGGAGGGAGAAGGCCTTGATGGCATTCATGTACATGTTGATGTCCTCCACCAGGATGACCCCCGATTGACCGCAGGCAGCCTTGAAGGTGTCGTAGTCCCCTGTCATGGAGGCGGTGTGGCTGGCAGCGGCCTTGGCTCCCGCCAGTGTCTTTCCTCCTTTGAACACGATGACAGGTTTTGTCGTCTGTTTCGCGATGTCAAAGAACAATCTGCCTTCCTTCTTGTCGAATCCCTCTACATATAGGGCAAGGATATTGGATTCCCTGTCATCCGAGAAATATTTCAAAAGATCGGTGATCTTCACGTCATACTTGTTGCCAAAACTGGCCACGACCTTGAAAACCGGGGTGGATTTCAACTTGTCGATGAGGGTGATGGCCATTCCCCCGCTCTGCGTCAGCAGCACCACGTTGCTTTTCTCGTTGGACCGGATGGCCAGTCTTTCCTTTTCAATGAAAAGGGTGTTCACACCGGGGGCTTCCCCATGGTAGATGCCCATGCAGTTGGGTCCGATGATCCTAACTCCTTCCGGAACAATGGCCCGGAGCCTTTCCTTGAACTCCTCATAACCGATGTCGCTGGGGATCCCCGGGATGAGGATGACGGCCTTTGGTATGTTTTTCTTCATGGATTCAAAGAAGGAGCACACATTGTTGGCGGGGGCTGTGTAGACCGCCAGGTCGATGTTTGCAGGGATGTCATCCAATGTGGGATACAGGTTGTACTCCGTGTTCTTGATGTTGGTGGTGCCTCCCCTGAGGTTCACGCAATACAGGTCCTTCCTGCCCAGTTCGTGGATGAGGTTGGCGATTTCCCTGCCCATCCCATACTTGTTCTCGTCCCGGGATACCCCGATGACGGCGATTCCATCCGGTTTGAAAAAGGCTTCCAGGTTCTCGGTGTTCACAGAATAGTCCTTGTCCGTCTCCTCTTTTTCAAATTCCGCATAACCGTCCACTGCAATGAATTCCCCTTTCTTGGAGAACACGAATGGATTGACATCCAGGGTCTTGAGATGATATCGGGTCTTCCGGGAGGAAATGAAGGAATACTCCTTTGCCAGATAGCTCACGGAAAAGGCGACCTGTGCGATGAGGTTCGTGTATTCCGGGTGCCCGATCTCGTTGAATTTGTTGATGATCTTCAAGGATTCCGCCAGTTGCCTGGCCTCATCATAGGAAAGGTGGGGCAGGAACAGGTTGGCGGGATCATAGAATTTTGCGAAAAATTCCGCATCATCCCCTCCCTTGCTTAAGGTGACCACCGGGCCGAATGCCCGGTCCGTCTTCACGCCGATGAGCAGCTCGTTGCCCAGACTGTTGGTGAACTCGATGAATTCCACAACAAGGAACCCGGTGATTTCCGGTTCGTATCCCTTGGTGCCGGCCAGCACTTCCTCTTTCATCCGGCTAAGCACATACCGGGCAAACAGGTCGTCATGGTTGTTGATGATCCTGACCCCTCCGATTTTCTGTTTGTGAACGATATGTGGAGATACGATTTTCAACACCACACGGTGTCCGTATTCCTCCAGGATGTCCTTGGTGAGTTCCTCCGGGCTCCTGAGGAAATGAAACCGGGGAACACTGAGGCCGATCAGTTTCAGGATATGGTATATCTCATGCTCAAAAAGAATGCTCCTGGACTGCTGATGGGCCACATCAAAAATCCCGTCGATCTCCATGAAGGTTTTTTCAGACAATTCCATAACGACCTCCCTTTCAACACTGATTCCATTATACTCGATATGATGCGGGGATAGAAAGAGATAATTGCCTTGCATATCGGATGGAATGAATTTATAATACTCTTTGTACCAAGGAGTGCTTATGGACAAAAGAGTGGAACTTATGGAGAACTCCTCCATCCCCAAAGCCGTCACCCGTCTTGCCGTGCCTTCCATCGCAGGGATGCTCGTGATGGCCATATACAACACCGTGGACGCCCTGTATGTCAGCCGCCTCGGGGAAAGCGCCATCGGTGCGGTTTCCATCGCACTGCCCTTGCTGTTGCTCATATCCGCCATCGGCCTGGCCTTCGGGGTGGGCAGCGGCTCCTACATCTCCAGGATGCTTGGGGAGAAAAACGGTATGGAGGCCAACCGGGCCGCCTCCACGGCATTTTTCACCTCCATGGCCCTGGGGTTGCTTTTCACCATTTCAGGGCTCTTGTTCATCCAGCCCATCCTGTACGCTTTCGGTGCCACGGACAGCATCATGGTCTATGCAAAGGACTACGCCTCCATCCTGCTCATGTTCTGCACCTTCCAGATCCTGAACATGACCCTCAACAATACCTTGCGGAGCGAAGGCAGCGCCTTTCGTTCCATGATTGGCATGGGTGCAGGTGCGCTGCTCAACATCGCCCTGGATCCCCTGTTCATCTTCACCTTCAACATGGGTGTCACCGGAGCCGCAGTGGCCACCGTGATTTCCCAGATGATTTCCTTTTTGATCCTCTTCCAATGCTACCTGAGGAAAAAGAGCCTGGTCCGAATCAGTTACAGGTTCTTCACCGCCAAAAAATATCTTTATGTCCAAATCATGAAAATCGGGATCCCCACCTTCCTGCGGCAGGCTCTCCAAAGCTTCTCCGTTGCCCTGCTCAATGTGGCTGCCAGGCCCTACGGGGATGCTGCAATCGCAAGCATCGGTGTCGTTGGCAGGGTCATTATGATCAGCATGTGCATCATCTTTGGTTTTTCACAGGGCTTCCAGCCCGTGGCCGGATTCAACTACGGCGCCCGCAACTATATCCGGTTGAAGAAGGCCACCTGGTTCGCCATCCGGACCACCACCCTCATTTCCGTTTTGTCCGGCCTGGTCTTCTATTTCTTCAGCTCCCAGATCATGATGGCGTTCAATGCCACGGAGGAAATGCTGTTCATCGGCAACAGAGCCTTCAAATTCATCGCCACTGCCATGCCCCTCATCGGCTTCACCATCACCATCAATGTTTTGTTCCAGGCTTTGGGGCATGCGAGGGGTGCCTTGATTCTCTCCATATCCAGGCAGGGTCTCTTCTATATCCCCCTCATCCTCATTCTGCCCACTTTCTTTGGCTTGACCGGTCTGTTCATCGTCCAGCCCCTGGCGGAAGCCATGACTTTCGTGGCCGCCCTTTTTCTTGCCTATGGCATCCGGAAAAAGATCGGGAAAATGGAGACGGAAAAACCCCCTGCCGTCTTGATTTGATTTGATTTTCCAGCCCCGTTATGTTATATTTGTCCCTGAAATATTCTATGTATGATCAGGAGGTTCGATTATGGTTCAGTTGAAAGGCGCTTGCTTGTTCGGTCAGTCGGGAGGCCCTACGTCGGTCATCAATGCCAGCGCCGCAGGGGTTTTCATCCAGGCCCTGCAGGAAAAAAGCATCACCGCGGTATATGGCGCGGCCCATGGAATCCGGGGAATTCTGGATGAGAATTTCTATGACATGGGCAAGGAAGACATGGAGCAGCTGGAGCTTTTGAAGACCACCCCTTCCTCCGCATTGGGTTCCGTGCGTTACAAGTTGAAAAACGCCGATGTGGATGACACCGACTATGTCCGTCTGCTGGAGGTTTTCAAAAAATATGACATCCGGTATTTCCTGTACAACGGCGGAAACGATTCCATGGACACCTGCAACAAGATCAGCAAGTACCTCCACAGTTCAGGTTATGATTGCAATGTCATCGGGGTCCCAAAGACCATCGACAACGATCTTTTCGGCACCGACCACTGCCCGGGCTACGGCAGTGCGGCGAAATATGTGGCCACCACCTTCATGGAGGTATACCTGGATGCAAGGGTTTATGACTCACCCATGATCACTGTCATCGAGATCATGGGCAGGAATGCGGGCTGGCTCACCGCTGCCTCCGCACTTGCCGCATACAAAGGCGCTGGACCCGACCTGATCTATCTTCCCGAGGTTCCGTTCACCATGGAAAATTTCTTCAAGGACATCCGGAATGTCTATGAAAAAAACAAAGGGAAGGTCATCGTCGCCTTTTCTGAGGGCTGCAAGGATGAAAACGGCGTCTACATCGCCGAAATGGGTTCGGACCTCTCCAAGGATGCCTTCGGCCATGCCCAGCTTGGCGGGGCTGCGGCGGTGCTTGCCGAGGCGGTCCAGAACGAGTTCCAGTGCAAGGTCCGGGGCATCGAGTTCAGTCTCATGCAGCGGTGCGCCGCCCATATCGGTTCCCTCACCGACATCAATGAAGCTTACATGGCTGGTGCCGAAGCCGTAAAAGCCGCCGTTGCCGGACATACCGACGTCATGGTTGCTTTTGAAAGGAAAACGGCAGAAGGCCGATATGAATGTGCCACCAGCCTTCTGAACCTTGACCAGACCGCCAACAGGGAAAAAACCTTTCCCCTGGAATGGCTCAACGAGGAAAAGAACTTCGTCGGCCAGGAGTTCATCGACTATGCCTTGCCCCTGATACAGGGGTCGACCTTCCTTCCGTTTGAAGATGGCCTGCCGAAATTCGCCAAACTGAAAAAGTTCAAAGCCAGGAAATAGGCTAAAAAATACACATAAAAAGACATCCCTTTCGGATGTCTTTTTTCTTGATACGGGGATTGGTTGATGGTATAATTTAAAAGCCG
>JAWOHX010000011.1:0-79146 GCA_046484975.1 Clostridia bacterium | reverse complement strand
AAGAGGTTTTATATCCAGCCGGAGTATTTCTTAGGGAAAAAATTTGATGAAGTGCTTCCTGAGGATGTTTGTGCGCTACTACGTCAAGCTATAGAGTCTAGATCCTTGCGGACTCCAAAGGATGTTCGATGGCATGTTCATATCCCCTGGCCAGCGCTCCCATGAAGCGCCTCACAAGTTCGGGGTTTTGGGTGATGATCTGCTCACTTGTGATGATGACCGGGGTGTAATAATCGAACACCTCATTGATCTCAGAGATGCTGAAATAATTCATGTCGATATTCCTGGTCCTTGCCTCCACCAGTGTCCAACCCTCATACATCCAGGCGAAATCCATTTTTCCTGTTGCACTGGCCATGAAAAAGTCCATGTCCCCGATGGTGAGCATGTTGACCAGCGTGGGATCCGCGCCTTCCTGTTCCATCAGGTAACGGATCATGGCTCCCTCGATGTCCCCTCCCCAGCCTCCGTATGTCCTTCCTTCAAAATCCCGGGGGCCCATGATATTCTTCTCCCGCAGGGATCCGAATCCCGATGTGTTGTGCTGGATGACGGCCGCAACAGAGACCAGGGGCATTCCCTGTACCCTGGCCAGGGTAACGTTCTCCTGGTAGCTGATGCCGAATCCGGCCGTTCCGCTGGCCACCGCCTGGTCTGCCGTGCCTTCAGATGGCTGGATGATGGTGACATCCAGCCCGGCTTCCCTGAAGTATCCTTTGTCCAAAGCCACATATAGGCCCGTATGGTTGGTGTTTGGGGTCCAGTCCAATACAAAAGTGACGTTGTCTGCCGATTTTCCACCGCATCCCGCGGCAACAACAGCCAATGCCAGGGACAGGGCTGCCAGTTTCAATGCTTTTTTCATTCCTCCGGTTCCTCCTTCCGATTCCAGCCTGTGAATTTCTTTTCCAGCACCTCGACACCCTTGAACATCAAGATGCTCAGGGCAACAATGATGACGATGGCCGCGAACATGGCGGCGGTGCGGAACGAGCTCATGGTCCTGGTCAGATAGATGCCAAGGCCCTTTTGCGCTCCCACCCATTCGCTGATGACCGCTCCCATGACGCTGTATGCCGCGGCAGTCTTGAGGCCGGTAAAAAAGTATGGCAAGGCTCCCGGTATCCTGAGCTTGGTATATACCTGGAACCTGGACGCATTCATGGACAGCATCAACCGCAGGGTATCGTTGTCATAGGAACCCAAACCCTCCACGGTACTCACCACCACCGGGAAAAACACCACGATGGCTGAAAGGAGGACCTTCGGGAAGATCCCGAACCCCAGCCAAACGGCAAGCAGGGGGGCAATGGCCACCAGGGGCACTGTCTGTGTGATGACAAGAAGCGGATAGATGGATGATTTCAGGTTGAAGGAAAGGCTCATCACCAGGGCGATGAGCACCGCGAAAGCCGTCCCCAGGATAAATCCGGCGATGGCCTCGGAGAATGTCACCAGGCTATGATCCAGAAGGATGGCCCAATTTTCCCGGAAAGCCTCCAGGATATGGCTGGGGGTGGGCAGCAGGTAACTTGGCACCCGGAACGCCCGCCCCAGTATCTCCCAGATGACAATCAGGGAGGTGAGGACCGCGCCTGGTAAAATTCTTTCTTTCAGGCTTTTTTTCAAGGGTTCCCTTTCCGGCATTAAAAAATCCGCTCGAGCCGGATAAGCTTTCCGCGGATATGGAATAACCATTTATTTCATTTCCTACGCTGGCATTATCCAGATCAGGTCAGTGGTCGGAACGGTGTCTCGTTCCCTCTCAGTCAAAATACATCAACTCCCACATGAATCGGCCGCTATTCAATTAACTGCATTATATTTCTTTGGCACCAGCCTGTCAATCATCCTTTTTTTCAAGGGTTGCTCCTCCTGCCCGCCTGGAACATCGGTCAGGTTCCCCAATTCGGAAAGGGCTTCCCGTACATCCATGTGTTCCCCGTTCTCCAGGTGCCTGGAGATGTTGTTCAGGCAGTTGATGCATTCCTCCCTCGCTTCGTCTAAAAGATCCTCCACGCGACCTGCGGAAACCGTGCCGTCCTTCCGGACGGGACCCCACTCATGCCTGCCGAGGTTGAGGATGTCGATGTTCCCGCTGTTTTCCAGGCTGAACCTTTTTTTCGGAATCTTGATCTCCCCGATGATCCTTTCAACAAAATCCACGAATTTCTTTTTCTTGTTGCCAGGGTCATAGAGAAATCTGAGGACCTTGACCATGGATTTCAACGACCCGGTGATATGGTAGTCGCAGAGATATATATCATGGGCTTTCTCGAAATACTCGATGAAATGCTCAATGACCGTATCCGGAAGCGCTGTCATGTTGATGAGGGCCGAGTTGTCCACCAGGATGGAATCCGTCCCCTTCTTCACCTGCCAGAGCCTGGCATCCAGAAGGCTCTGGGCCTCGTTGAGGGATATTCCGGTTCTATCGCCGTTGAACCGGAAAGCGCCGGATTTTTCCAGGGCGGCCAGGTAGGGGCTGATCTTCTTGTCCAGATAAAAATGGCTGATGAAACCGAATATGTATGAGAGGAATGTCTCGTACTCCCTTCCCTGCATCGTCTCGAGCTTCCGGATGGCGTCAATGAAAAAAGCGGACGAATTGGCATTGTGCATGTTGTACCCTGCATCGTTGACAATCTTCTCAGTTGGAAGTACCGGCTTGTAATAGAAAAAGATATCGGGTCCCTGAGACCCAACCGTATACAGTTTAAAATTCTCGTTCAGGATGCTTTTGATGTTGATATCGTCAAGGCCTTCGCAGACTTCCTGGCAGAATATGGCGTGGGCAAGGATATCGGGCATTTGCTATATTTCCTCCGTTTTTCATTTCAGCCGGCCAATCCATCATAGCACAAAACAGATGGGCAATCAAATGGCCGTGGATTCAAGGAGCATATCCCATCCTGCAGGCCTCCCTGAGCAGTTCCAGGTAAAAAAGCGTTTTTTCCCGGCTCATGGGTGGGATGCCGCTTTCGGTCCGCGGGAAGAACCTGCCCCCCTTTCTTCCTGTCTCCACCACCCGGAAAACATGCTCGCGCATCTGCACCTCGTCCATCTGGGAGATCTGGGTGCCGATTCCGGCATTGAAGCAGATCCTGTTGCCCCATTCCCGTTTGAAGTACTCCAAGTCATTGTTGTCCGAAGGCCCGATGGGATTGATGATGTCCACGCCGCACCCGATGAAGTCCTCCATCAGTCTCTCCACATGGCCATGGCTGTGCAGGTGCAGGAAGGCACCCCTTTCGTGGCACAGGTCCGCCAGTTCCTTAAGCCAGCCCGCCATGTATTTGCGGAACATTTCCCTGGAAAAAATGAGGCTGATGGCGGTTCCAAGGTCGCTGCAGACAAATATGGCATCCACCCCGCAGTCCAGAAGCACCCTGGCGCTTTCGAGGCTGTATCGTGCGGTTTCCCGGAACAGAGCCTCTGCAGCCTTTTCTTCCACCGCCATCCAGGTGAGGATGTTCTCAAAGGAGGTGATGTAATAGTATATGGCATGGAAGGTGCCCATGGCTCCTCCCTCCACGAAGAACCCGTTCTCATGGAACCGTCTGATCTTTTCCCTGGCCATTTCCTTGTCGAATCCCTCCCTAAAACCCCTGTCGGAGAACCGGAAGAGGCAGGCTTCCCCGGGGGTGTTCACCGGATAGTGTTCCGCTTCCCGGCAGAAGGTGGGCAGGTAACTCTCCTTCCACACGGCCCCTGTCTCGTACCGGTACCGATGGTGGGTGTTGTCTTTGGAAAGGGTCTCCACTTCCATGTCGATGTTTAAAAATGTGGTGCAACTGCTGAAAAAGCGTGTGTAGGCCATGACCTTCTCCGGGTCCCCATCAGACAAATCCGGAATGATGTCCTCAAGGACGGTGACGTCCATGGGGGATTCCCTGTAGATGGGGATCTCGTCAAGGATCTCCCCTTTCAGAACGGCGATGATTTTTTCTCTCGGTGTCATGCTTTCTCCCTTGATAGATTGTCTTTGAAAAACCGGAGGATGTTTTGGGCATGGCTTCCCTCATAGGAATGGGGGGCGTGCTCCAGGCCAAACACGCACTTGTCCCCTGACTCGTACAGGGCATAAATGCCCTGTATGAAGTCCCTGGCTTTGCCATATCCGGAAAGGGGCCAGTGGATGTCGGTGATGTTGTTCTGCAGGAGCATGGGTCCGGGTGCGAAGCAGGCGAGGAGATGCTGGAAGTCCGCTTCCTTGAGAATACCGGATACAAAGGGGGATACCCCGGTCCATCCTCCCTGTCTGGATGCATATTCCACGCTTTCGGCTTCATAGGTTGTGACTCCGCACAAGGGGGCGCAAGCGGCGAACCCCTGTTCCACGGCGACCGTAAAGGCAGTGGTGATGGCTCCCTGGCAGAGTCCCGTGATGCCGATCTTTCCCGAATGGATGTCTTCCCTTGCTTTCAGGTACTCGAACAGCGAGATGTTGTAGGAGACCCGAAACCCCGCCTCGTTCATTCCCAGCAGCGTGGCAGCCGTTGCGATGTTGTTGATGTCCGTATGAAAATCCGGCCTGTCTGCCGTAAGCCCGGTTCCCCCGTATTCCACAACGGCAGCGGCGATGCCCTCCTCCGCAAGGGCCATGGCGAAGGATACATAGAAATCCGTATTGGCAGGTGTGCCGTATCCGGGGCACATGATGACCGCGGGGGAGATGCCTGCACCTTTTTTCCTGTAGAGATAGACCGGCGCGAATAAATCCTGGTCTATCTGGATGTCCAGGGTTTCCAGCACAAGATTCCCGGAGAGTCCGAACACCCCCGTGGATTTCCCTTTCCCCGTATGTATGTTCTTCACCACAGGGAGCAGGCCCGGTAGTTTTTCCCTAAGGTCCGCCTTATATCCTTCCCAATCCGGAATGTCCCGGAAGGCCGATGGCAGAAGGGCGGCCTGATCGATGATTTGCCGCTGCAGGTAGTGGAGCAGTGAATATTTTTTTATCATGACAACAGCCCCAGGGACCTTGCCACCGTCTCACAGACCACTTTTCCCGCATGCGTGTTCAATCCTCTTTCCAGGGCCTTGTCTGTTTTCAATGCTTCCATCCCCTTGTCGGCCAGTTTCTGCACATAAGGGAACGTCACGCTGGTCAACGCTTTGGTTGATGTCCGGGGTACGGCCCCTGGAATATTGGGAACGGTGTAGTGAAGGATGCCATGGCGGATGACGGCAGGTTTGGCATGGGAGGTGACCTCGTACATGTTCTCGACGATACCTCCCTGGTCGATGGCTGTATCCACGATGACCGATCCCTTCCTCATGGATTTCACCATCTTCTCGGTGATGAGGGCGGGTGGCCTGGCATTGGGCACCAGGACGGCACCGATGACCAGGTCGCTATCCTTTATATGGTGGGTAATCTCGTGCTCACTGGACAGTATGGTCTGCACCCTGCCATGGAAGAGCTCGTCCAACCTGTTTAGAACCGTCGGGTTGATGTCCATGATCACCACTTGCGCACCCATCCCGACGGCGATTCCAGCAGCGCTGCTGCCCACGGAGCCGCCCCCGATGATCAGGACCTTTCCGGAGGCCACTCCGGGGACCCCTCCCAGAAGGATTCCGCTTCCCTTATGGTGCTTCAGCAGAAGCTCCGCCCCCACCTGGACAGACAATTTCCCTGCAATCTGGCTCATGGGCACCAGCAGCGGCAGCGTTTTGTCATCCAGTTGGACGGACTCATATGCGATGGATGTGACCATCCTGTCGGCCAGGGCCAGTGTCAATTCCAGGTTGGAGGCCAGGTGCAGGAATCCGAACAGGATCTGCCCGGGCCGGAACAGGCCATATTCTTCCGGAAGGGGCTCCTTGACCTTGAGGATCAACTCGCTTTCCCCGTATATCTGATCCTGGTCGGCCAGGATGTTTGCCCCGTTTCGCACATACTCTTTGTCGGGGTACCCGCTTTGAAGGCCGGCGTTTTTGCCCATCAGAACCGTGTGCCCCCTTTTGCACAGGATGCCCGCAGCATCCGGGGTCAGGGACACCCTGTTCTCGTTTTTCTTGATTTCCTTGGGAACTCCGATAACCATGGCCCACTCCTTTCTGACATCATTCAGGTTCTGAAATATTGGAATATTTCAACTTGATGGTGGATAAAGTGATCACGGTGTTGGTCTTGATCACTCCCGGGATGCCCTTGATTTTATTGAGAAGCTTTTCCAGGGAAGCCGTGTCGGAGGTATTGATCTTCAGCACGTAATCGAACTCCCCCGCGATATAGTAGCATTCCAGGACATCATTTTCTCTTGCGATGAAACCGGAAAACCCTTCATTGGATCCCGGTTCCTCGGTCCTGACAAATACCATGGCTGTCAGCTTCTTGTTCATTTTCTCCGGATTGATGATGGAGACATATTTCTGTATCACGCCTCCCGCTTCCAGCCGCCTGACCCGCTCCGCCACGGCCGGTACAGACAGGTTCACTTTCGAACTGACCTCGGATATTGTGATCCTTGCGTTTTCAGACATGGCTTTCAGGATGTTTATGTCGATCCGGTCCATCTCATGCCCTCCCATCCCAAGATATTTTCAATGCAATTATATAACATCCCCGGTTTTTTTTACAGCGTCAACCACAAATATTCCCACTCCTCCCGAAAGACCGGGACCTCATATTGTCTTTCTTTTTCCCGTGAAAATGATGGTTCATCCTCTGCAAATCCTTTGCATCCGTCATGTTTCAATTGTCTTTTGTCCGCTTTTATTATATAATTGTTTCATAAATGTAACGGAGGTAGTTCAATATGAATCCATATTATGATTACGGTATGGGCGCGGCGGTCGGTGTCGGCGTGCTGGCTGTCTTGGCCACAATCCTGGCTTCTCTTTTTTTCCTGGCATTGTATCTTCTATTTGCTTTCGGGTTGTTTACCATGGCAAAGAAAAGGGAAATGGCAAATCCGTGGATGGCTTTTATCCCCCTGGCGAATTTTTATCTCCTGGGAAAATTGATTGGCCCGTTTTATGTATTGAAATATCTGATCAATCCCCCGGAAATCATCCTCATCATCGTGGGAGTCCTGTTCTTCGGCCTGACCTGGATCCCTTATGCGGGCTCGCTTCTGGCCAGTGTCGCCTTGGTGGTGCTCCTGTTCGGTCTCTACACCCTATACAGCAGGCTGGACAATGAAAAGGCGTTCTTCTACACCATTGTTTCCGCAGTGTTGCCCACCATTGCCATTCCGATTCTGTTTTTCATGCTTCGGAACAAATAGCCTGCCGGAACATGAATGGTTAAAAGAGAAGCTTGACAGCTTCTCTTTTATGTGTGAGAATATCAAGGCACAATTACTTATTGATTTTTTGTGAGAAAAGAGATAGAATGAAAACGATATATACCATGGAGGAACGAATGGTCCGTAAGGCCTATGACTCGCACAACCGTGGCAAAAAGACTTCCACAATAATGTATGTACCAAGCAATGGAAAGCCATCAAAGACTTTTCGTGTTTCTTCTCCACTCATAAAATTCCTTTCCATACTGATGGTTTTCATCACCATTATTGTCAGCCAGGTCATTCTCATCACGTTCTTCGTCCAGGAGAACAATGCACTGAACCAGCAGATTGCATCCATCATCAAGGACAACCAGACCCAGTTTGGCGTGCTCAACCGGCATATTTCAAGACAGTCCGATCTATTGGAAGAGAAATCCGAGGAACTGGAGTTCCTGCTTGATTCACAGACTTATGTCTCAGGCAGCCTCTTGTCCATGTCGGCGAGAATCGAGAACATCACCGACACCTATATAAAAGACCTTTCAGAGGTGACTCCGGCAACGCTGAGCCACAACAACCTGGATTCCTTCCTCCAGGATGTCGCGGAATTGTCCAAAGCCCTGGAATCCATCAATGAGCTGTCCGTCAATTCCAATTCCAATTATCTCAATTTCCAGGCGGCCAAGAACAACCTGAGCAGTTACCTGAACACCATCCCTTCCTTTTGGCCTACTGTAAGCCATCATATTTCCTCCCATTTCGGCAGGCGGTACCATCCCATCCTGCGGGTTTACCGCGCCCATGACGGTGTGGACCTGGGGGGCACCACCGGAGACAACATCTTCGCATCCGCCGACGGGGTGGTCATCCAGGCCAGGTATGACAGTGGATACGGCTACCTTATCAAGATTGACCATGGCGAAGGACTCACCACCTTATACGCCCACTGCTCCAAATTTCTAGTAAAAGAAGGGGATGTCGTGAAACAAGGGCAGGTGATTGCAAAAGTAGGCAATACCGGATTGAGTTCTGGGCCGCATCTGCATTTCGAGGTCAGAATCAATAATGTTCCTGTCAATCCTCTGCTGTTCATAAAGAAATAATATCGGAGGTCATGATGAAACTTTCGCATAAAACCAAAAAAGTCGATTCCTATATCGGCTCCCTGTCAACATTCAAAGGGGATATCACCACGAATGCATCCCTTATCATAGAAGGATGTGTGGAAGGCAACATCATTTCCGAAGGTGAGGTCACGCTGGGCAAGAATGCCTCTGTCTCAGGGGATATCACCGCCCACTGCATCACCGTGGCCGGAACGGTGAAGGGGAACATCCACGCACAGGAATATGTAAAAATTTCAGTGGGTTCCCTGGTGGAGGGCGACATCCATACCAAAAGTTTCATCGCGGATGAAGGCTCTGTCTTCAATGGAAGATGCATCATGGGCAATGCCACATCCGAATCCTGACTCTATATATCCAAAAACTTTTATATCGTGTTTTTTATGTGGTATAATACTAAAAGCACGGAGGTTGTTATGCGCACGGAAAACAAAAAAAACGAGCCTTCTTTCTGGTCCATCTTTTCCAATACATTCTGGGCTTTCTTCAAGCTGGTCATTGCCGTGGTGCTACTGGTTGGCGCGCTGACAGGAGGACTTGGCATCGGGCTTGTGGTGGGATGGATCCGTACAGCGGACGCCATTCAGGAAGAGGACCTGGAGATCAGGACCGGGCTTACAACATTCATTTATGATTCCGCGGGCAACATCATTGCAAGGCTCACAGGCAAAGACAACATCAACAGGGAACCGATCGGATACGACCAGATCAACCTCTACCTGGAGCATGCCATCATCTCCATTGAGGACCAGCGCTTCTATGAGCACCAGGGTTTTGACATCATACGCCTGGGTAGTTCCGTGGTGAGCCTGATCGTGAACAGGGGGGAAATCACCCAGGGCGGGTCCACCCTGACCCAGCAGGTTTACAAGAACTACACCATGCGTTTCGAGCAGACCTTCGAACGGAAATTCCAGGAGATCTACAACTCCATGCTCATGGAAATGAAATATGACAAAAAGCAGATCATCACCATGTATGTGAACATCGTCAACATGGGAAACGGAAACTACGGCTTCCAGTCCGCCTCAAAGATGTATCTGGGCAAGGACGCCATTGATGTCAACATTGCAGAGGCAGCATTCCTTGCTGCAATCCCAAATGCCCCCTCCATATACAATCCTTACACCATAACCGGGTTTGAGAATTGCACCTACCGCCAGATGCTGGTGCTGGATAAAATGCTGGAACTGGAATGGATCACGGAGCCCCAATACCAGCAGGCCCTGGAATACGAGATTGTCATCGTCCCCAAGGACGATGTCTCCCAGCCCGACACCTATACCTCCTATTTCGTCGACCATGTCATCGATGAGGTCATTGCGAAAATCGCTGAGGAAAAGGGAGTTTCCAAGGAAGTCGCTTCCCAGTGGGTCTACAACAACGGCTACCATATCCATACCACCATGGATTCCCTGATACAGGATCAGGTGGATTCCATTTTCCTGGATCCCCAGTATTTTCCTTTGCTGGATGCCAATGAGAAACCCATCAACCTGAATGCAGAGAAATACGGGGAGACCCCACAGGCATCCATCGTCATCATCGACCATAAAACGGGGGAAATCAAAGCCATGTACGGAGGAAGCGGGGAAAAGGAAGGCAGCAGGACCTACAACCGGGCCACCCAGGCCAAACGGCAACCGGGATCCAGCTTCAAACCCATTGCCATCTATGCCCCCGGCATCGACCTGGAGCTCATCACTGCGGCCACCATCATTGACGATGTGCCCGTCAGGCTTGACCCCAAAAACCCCGAGGACATTTACCCCACAAACTATATATCCCTGTCTTACAAGGGACTGACAACGGTTCGCAACGCCATCAAGGCCTCTGTCAATGTGGCAGCCGCCAGGGTTTTCGTGGAGATCCTGGGCAGGGACAATTGTGTGGAATACCTGAAACGTGTGGGTATCGACCGGTCCAGCGTGATATATGACGATTCCACCGTTTCTGTAGCCACGGGTGGGCTTGAAATCGGTGTGAGTGCTCTGGAAATGTCAGGTGCATTCACGGCTTTCGCCAACAAGGGGTTCTTCCTGCCTCCCCACTCCTTCAGGGAGGTGCTGGACAACCGGGGAAATATCGTTGTGAGCTATAGCAATGTGTACACTGTGGCATATTCGGAACAGACGGCCTTTATCATGACGGACATCCTCTCAGAAGCCACCAAACCCGCCAACACTCCATATGGGGCGAGTGGTACCGCCTACGGCCGGATCAGCATACAGGAGGGTCTCATGCCCGTCTCAGGCAAAACAGGAACCACCAGCGACTATCTGGACAAATGGTTCGTGGGCTTCACCCCATATTATACAGCTGCGGTCTGGTATGGCTACGACAACAAAATCCAGCCCATCCGGCTGGAGAGGCCGGAGTACAACCAGGCGCTGATCATATGGAACGCCGCCATGAATCTAATCCATGAAAGTTATGAGCCCAAACCTTTTGAAAAACCTTTGACAGGGATAGAAGAAAGAAATATCTGCATCTATTCCGGACAGATTGCCACAGACCTGTGCCGGCATGATCCAAGGGGCAACACCACATTCCGGGAATACTTCATCACCGGGACCCAGCCCTCATTCCTTGATGAGTGCACAGTCCATTCTGCCATTCCCCAATGCACAGCATCACAGGACAGTTCCGGCAGATACCTGTTGGCAAACCTAGGTTTTTGCCCGGATGGGTTGGTCATCCATTCGGTGGGCATCATCCGTCCGGTGCCATATATCCGCCAGGATCCAAATGATCCACCGGTTTCCGACACGCGCTACGAAAAACCCGCAGGTGAATACTGCGTCATCCACGGCCGTCACTGATGGTATTACCTGACCTGCCCGTTGCCTTTTACAATATATTTGTATGAGGTCATTTCTTTGAGGCCCATGGGACCGCGGGCATGAAGTTTTTGCGTGCTGATTCCAATCTCTGCGCCATACCCGAATTCCCCGCCATCGGTGAACCTTGTGGAAGCGTTGATATAGACAACGGCCGCATCCACCTGCCTGGCAAATGCTTCTCCGTGTGAAGGAGAGGATGTGACGATGGCTTCCGAATGCATGGTTCCGTAGTTGCGGATATGCAAAACGGCTTCTTCCAGATTTTCCACGGTCCTGACCGCCAGTATGTTGTCCAGGAATTCTTCCTCCCAGTCCGATTCCCCCGCCGGGAGTACCCAAGGGACAACGTCCCGGGTTTTCTGACAGCCTCGAATCTCCACGCCGGACGCCTTCAATGCTTCACAGGCCACGGGCAGGAAATCCTTTGCCATGTCCCTGTGCACCAGGAGAGTCTCCGCCGCATTGCACACGGAAGGCCTGGATGTCTTGGCATTCACGATGACACGCACCCCCATCTCCAGGTCCGACGGTGAGTCGATGTATACATGGCAGTTTCCCACCCCGGTCTCAATCACCGGGATGGTGGCATTCTCAACCACAGAACGGATGAGCAAAGCCCCTCCCCTGGGAATCAGCAAATCGATATAGCGGTCCAGCCGCATCATCTCCAGGGTGGTTTCCCGGCTGGGATCCTCCACAAGCTGAATGCATCCATCAGGGAAACCCTCGGCCTCCAGGACATCATGCAGGATCCTGGTGATGGCCTTGTTTGAGTGCAACGCTTCCCGTCCGCCCTTCAGGATGACGGCGTTCCCTGTTTTGAAACAGATCCCGGCGGCATCGCTGGTCACATTGGGTCGGGCCTCATAAATGATCCCGATGACACCGATTGGCACCCGGACTTTCTCGATGAGAAGCCCGTTGGGCCGTTGGATCCTCTCCATGACTTCTCCCACGGGGTCCTTGATGTCTGCCAGTTCCTCCAGTCCACATGCCATCCCTTCGATCCGCCCATCATCGAGCCTGAGCCTGTCCAGCCGTGTCTGGGCCGTCGCATCTGCCAGGTCCTTTCTGTTGCCCTCCAGGATGGCTTTGCTGTTTTCCCTCAGGCTCCGGGCCATTTTCCGGAGAAGGGTGTTTTTCTCCTGTTCCGTCAGGCCGTTGAGAAAAACCTTTGCATCCTTCGCCATCCTGCCCAGTCTTTCCATATCCATCAGTTTTTCCTTCCTTTGAACAAGGTGCCCAACTCCCGGCCGTCCAGAAGATCCTGGATATTATCCATTCTGTTTCCATTGATCAATGCCATGTCAATGTTGTGCTCCATGCAAATGGAGGCGGCCTGCAACTTGGTGACCATTCCCCCGGTCCCCATCAAGGAGCCGTTGCCTCCGGCATAACCAAGCAGGGTGTCGTCGATGTCCCGTACGAGGGGGATGATCCTGGCATCTTTGATCTCCCTGGGGTTTCCTTCATAAAACCCGTCGATGTCCGTAAGGATGACCAAAAGATCCGCCTTCACCAGTACGGCCACCAGGGCGGACAAGGTGTCGTTGTCCCCAAAACCCGTATTCCCGCTGGATATGAGTTCATCAACGGAGACCGAGTCATTCTCATTGACGATGGGAATGATGCCTTTTTCCAGCAGGCTGTTGAACGTGTTCTTTGCATTATGACTGGTGGCTTCGTTGCTGACCACATCCTTTGTCAGCAGGATCTGGCCTACAATCCTTCCGTATTCCGAGAAAAATTTCGAATAAATGTGCATGAGTTCACACTGGCCCACTGCTGCTATGGCCTGTTTTTCCACCACGTCCTCCGGCCGTTGGCTGAGGTTGAGTTTACCCATGCCCACCCCGACAGCACCTGAAGAGACCAGGATGACCTCTTTCCCGCTGTTGGCGATGTTGACAATCCTCCTTGAAAGCTGTTCCATTTTCATCAGATTGATTTTTCCGTTCGCAAATGTCAGGGAGGATGTCCCCACTTTCACTACAATCCTTTGTGCATTCCGGATCTGTTCCCTCATGACTCCTCCTCTTTTCTGTTCCATGGAACCAGTTCAATGTCCCCTACAGCTCCCATGGTGTCTCCCATTACTGCCATTGCCCCCGACACCCCTTCAATGGAACGCACCCATTCCAGTGCCGGTCCCAGGTCATTTTTACCCTGGATCCTGTTGCACAGGGCTGTGGCCAGGGCGTCGCTCAGGGCGCCGTCCCTGGACAGAACCGTGGCTGCATCGGCTTTTCCGAAACTCAAAGAATGTCCAACGGTGGCGGAGGAAGTACAGACACCCATGGGCAATTGGCATTTTTTTACCCTGATGGCGAATTTTCCGCTGAGCACGGATTGTCCGGCATGGATTCCGATGAGCCTGTCTTCCTCGGAATAAATGTACAAATCCCCCCCGTTTTCCACGAACACTTCCGTTGAGTGTTCCCGGAGACGGTTCGCTATGTGCATGGCGATGGCACCAGCCACGGCCGCCATGGGTCCGGTGCCTGCCTTGATGCCTGCCTGTTCCATGTCGCGGATGATTCCGTTGGCGTCTTCATATGACAGCGGAACCAGGGATGTGGAAAATTCGGGATGCAGCCTGATGAAGGAATCAAGGGATTTTCTAAGCCGCCGCACCTCCCTCAGGGTTTCTTTTTGCAAATCAGCTGAACACCCCACCATCAGGTCGGTTTCGCCCACACTGACTTCAAACCAGGTCAGTTTGTTCTCAAACAGATCCCTATAGCTTCTCTTCTCATACATTTTACAGTTCCAGGCGGATGATTCGCAGTGGACAGGCACTGATGCACAATTCGCAGACCACACATTTTTCCTTGTCAAATTCCAGGCATCCATCCTCGTTCATGCTCAAGGCCCGGGTGGGACAGACCGCAGTACACGCACCGCAGTCCACACATTCATCCTCATCCCTGAGGATGGCTTTCAGGTAGGTCTCATACTGGACCCCTACGTCGGAGAGATATGACATGGCCTTCTCGATGTCCTCTTCCTCTCCCTGGATCTCCGTGATCAGGGTCCCCTTGCTGCCGTAGTTGATGTCGGCATGGAGGATGTTGAACAACAGGTTGTACTTCTTGATCAGCTCATATATCACGGGTTTTTCAACATTATCCTGATGAAAACTCATTTTCAGTTTCAATTTTTTCATATCATTTGATCTCCCTTATGGTCAGTTGATTGATGATGTCCGGCTTCTGCAGGGTGGTGGATGCCTCAGTCAGGAGAAACTCTCCCATGGCCACCCACTTTTTCAGTACCTGGGCGATTTCCCTGGCCCGTGGCAGGCTGCTCAATGGTGCAGTCGGGACCTTCCTGCCCCTGTACTCCACCCAACCGCTGCGTAGCTGTTCATAGGTGAATGAGACATCCAGGTTTTCATTTCCGCTCTTGTCGGACAACTTAGTCGTGATATCCCTGTTGGTCACTGCGGTGCTGGCCAGCATATCCTCGTCAATCACAGGGATGGGTATGCCTACCCCGACGAACAGGCTTGGTCCGTATTTCTCATAAGTGGCCCCCTTGACATATCGTGTGCTCATGCCCTTGATGTCCCCGGCCAATGCCAGGGTACCGGCAAGGGAAACGGGAACCCCCCGCTCGTTTCGTTCCTGGTTGGGATTGTTCTGGGTCCCCTGCCAGGTCACATAACCCTCCGTTCCTCCCAGAAAGATTTTGGTCCCCAGGCCGATGGTCCTCAGATACGGGTCGTTCAGCAGGGGGCTCAATTCACCTGATGTGCTGTAGGTGATATTCCCGAAATTGGGCAACAAGGTCCCCATGTATGTGTAGATGGTCCTGTTGGTGGAATTGGTGGCGGCCGGGTAATTCTGGTAGGCGTTTCTCGGGTTATACATATAGGCCTGGTTCACGTTGTGCTTATTGATGGAGGTAAGGATCTCCCGCCGGGGATAACAGTCGGTCCCATAGGCAGTTGCGTAGAGCTTGATGTCCTTTCCGGCCACCAGGTCCTCGATGACGTGGCCTCCCCCGTATTCCATCCCCCTGGTCTCGGAAAGCTCCGTAGCGCCGATGTAGGCGTCCACCGCGGCAATCCCGGCGTAGGCGGGAACATCGTTGAGTTTCACTTTCTGCATCTTGATGGGAGGATTGGAGTGGCCGAAATTGATGAAAACGCCGGAGGAACACATGGGCCCGAAAGTACCGGTAGTGACGACATCGATTTTCTCCGCGGCTTTCCTGTATCCCATGTCCCGGGCGATGTCGATGACTTCCTCAGCAGTGACCACAATGGCCTTGCCTTTCCTGATTTTTTCATTGATCTCAGCTACAGTTTTCATAGGATGCTCCTTACTTTTTATTATATTATAAGTCCATCATGATTTTTTGTAAAATAATTTTCCCGGGGGCCTCATACCAGTGCGAAAAACACCGCGGACATTCCAGAGAGAAACAGAAGGATTGTGACCAGCTTGCGAAAGAAAATTTCATTGACCTTTCTGGAAAACAGATGTCCGGCAAGGGTTCCCAGGAGAATCACCGGCATGAAAACCAGACTGTACCATAGGATGTCCCCGGAGACCATCCCGTTGAGAAACAGGTTGAGAATGGAGAACAGGGACACGATGAGGAAGAACAATGACAGGTTTCCCCTGAAGGCATCCTTTTCCTCCCGGATCCCCTGGAAAAGGAAGACCACAGGTGGCCCGCCGATGGACAAGGAACCGGAGAGGAACCCACTGATGAAGCCTGTCACGCAAAAAGCCAGTTTCATCCGTTTCACCCGGATGGAAAAACCTGTGGCGATCAAAATGGCGAAGAGCATGATGAGGATGCCGATGATGATTTTCAGGTGGAACACCGGCAACGCCTTGAGCAGGGCAACACCCACCGTGGTTCCCACGATGCCCAGCAGGGACATGGGAAGAATTTTACGGATGTCCGTGCTTTCGCGGTTCTTCAGATACATCAGCAAGGTCGTCAGGATGCTGGTCAGGATCATCATTGGGATTACCTGGTCAATGGGGATGAAAAATGACAGCAGGGGGATGGCGATGAGCCCCCGGCCGAAACCTGATACCCCCTGTATCCAATTGGCGAAAAACAGGATCCCCATGCAAAGGAGGATCCCGATTGTGATTGTCATTTGCCAGTCTCCTTCTTTTCCTCCCTCACATTATATCCGTAAACCAGGAGGAAGGAAAGGGAGCGCTTGTTTTTTTATGCCCTGATATCCGGACCGTTGCCGATTCCTTCCTTCAGGTCGCCTTTTAAATATGCGGGCTTTGTTGCGCTTTTTCCCGGGTCCCTGTTGTTTTTCGCATAATCCACCGCCAGGGCATGCTTGAGCACATCCTCCATGGTGGCGGCCTTCACAATCTCCATGGCTTTGAGGATTTCACCGGGGACTTCCGAAAGATCCTTATCGTTTGCCAGGGGCAGGATGACCTTGGTGATCCCTGCCCTTCTGGCGGCGGTGAGTTTTTCCTTGAGCCCCCCGATGGGCAGGACCCTTCCACGAAGGGTGATCTCCCCGGTCATGGCCACAAAGCCAAAGACCGGTATTCCCATGAGGGCGGATATAATGGCAGTGGCCAGGGTGATTCCTGCGGAGGGTCCGTCCTTGGGGACGGCTCCTTCGGGAACATGGACATGGATGTCTATTTTCTTGTAGAAATCCTTTTCCAGGGCAAACCGTTCTGTCATGGAACGGATGTATCCCATGGCGGCCTTGGCCGATTCCTTCATGACATCACCCAGACGGCCGGTGAGTTCCAGACTCCCGGTTCCGGGCATCACATTGACCTCGATGGACAGGGTGTCCCCTCCCACCGGGGTCCAGGCAAGTCCCCTGGCGATGCCGATCTCGTTCTTTTTGAGGGCTTTTTCGTATTCATATCGTACTGGCCCCAGGAATTCCACCAGATGGCCCCTGTTCACCACAACACCTTCCATGTTTTGTTCCACCAGACGGGTGGTGGCTTTCCTCAGGATGGCGGAAAGCTCCCTTTCCAGGTTTCTCACACCTGATTCCCGGGTGTACCCGTTGATGATGTCCATCATGGCAGGGTTGCCGATCTTCAGCTGTCTTTTATTCAGCCCGTATTTTCCCAGAAGCTTGGGCAACAGGTATTTTTTGGCGATGTTGAGCTTTTCCTCCGGGGTGTATCCGGACACCTCGATGACCTCCATCCTGTCCACCAATGCCCTGGGAACGGTATCCAGGCTGTTGGCGGTGGTGATGAACATCACCTGCCGAAGGTCCAGGGAGACCTCAAGGTAGTGGTCCCGGAAGGAGTAGTTTTGCTCGGAATCCAGAACCTCCAGCATGGCAGAGGCAGGATCGCCGCGAAAATCGCTGCTCATCTTGTCGATCTCGTCCAGAAGCATCAGGGGATTGCTGCTTTCCGCCTGGACGATGGCCTTGGCAATCCTTCCGGGCATGGAACCCACATAGGTCCTCCGATGTCCCCGGATTTCGGCTTCATCCCGTACCCCGCCCAAAGACATTCGAACATAATTCCGGTTCACAGCTTCTGCGATGGATTTTGCGATGCTGGTTTTTCCTACCCCGGGTGGGCCCACCAGGCAAAGGATGGGGGCGTTGAACCCTTCAGACATTTTTCTGGCGGCAATGTACTCGATGATTCTTTCCTTGACCTTGGCGAGACCGTAATGGTCCCTCTCAAGGATGAAACGGGCCTTCCTGATGTCCAGTTTCTCCTGGGTGGATTTATCCCAAGGCATCTGGATCAGCCATTCCACATAAGTGCGTATCACCGACGACTCTGCCGACATGGGGCTCATTTTTTTCAGGCGGTTCAATTCCTTCTCAATTTTCTCCCGGACTTCAACGGGGAATTTCCTGTCGCGCAGGGCTTCGTAATATTCATTCAGCTCATCGTCCTCCGGCTGGTTCTCCCCCAGCTCGTCCTGGATGACCTTCAACTGCTCCTTCAGGTAATATTGCTTCTGCATCTCGTCAATCTGTCCCTTGACTTTGGTAGAGATGTCCTTTTCCAGTTCCAGGATCTGAATCTCCTCGAAAATAAGGGGCAGCATCTTGTCCAACCGTTTGACAGGATTGTTCTCCTCCAGCAGTTGCTGCTTGGCCTCCGTTTTCAGGGAGATGCTTCCAATGATCAGATCCGACAGCTTGTCCGCGTCCTCCGTGGTGATGATGGAAAAAACCGTTTCCGGTGAAACCCTGCCTGCAAGTGTGGCATACTCCTCGAATGCTTCCACTGCCTGGCGTTTCAATGCCTCTTCCTTTTTCTTGTCCCTGCTGTTGAAAACAGGTTCGATCCGTTCGATCTCCGCTTCAAAAAATGGCTGGGTCTTCTCATAACTGACGATTCTGCCCCTCTCCAGCCCCTCTATGAGCACCCGGATGGTTTTCCCGGGCAGTCTCAGCAACTGTTTGATTTTTGAAACAGTTCCATATTCATAGATGTCCCCTGTCTCCGGATCATCCATGGCAGTTTCCTTTTGTGTGACCAGAAACACCAGCTGGTTGTCCTCCATGGCTTTCTCCAATGCCTTGATGGACTTGTCCCTGCCGATGTCGAAATGGATGGTCATATGTGGAAACACCGTCAATCCTCTCAGGGGAATCAACGGAAGTTTGTTGATTTTTATAATTTTAACACTCTCTTGCATTCAAATCCCTCTCTCATCTTACTATCCTATTATATACCCTAGCGGCTTGGCTTTAACATTATAATCAATCGGTAGCCAAAAAGCAAATGAGATCGGATGTGTTTATTTTTTATCTGTTTTGATCAGCTGGATGTCTTTTTCGTATCTCCTGGCCTTCTCCTCATCCACCTGGAGCCCGGGCTCCTTTTCCCCGTAACGAACCCTCAGGTATTCTGTAGTCACCTCGGGGAACCCGTCTGCACGGAGCTGGTCCACCCCTTCATATGCAGATATCTTCTCGAGAATCTCTTCCGGGGCGTCGCTGTCCCTGAAATCCACTTTCTTGTAACGGAACCGTTCCAGGACGAAGGCATAAAAATACCGCAGCTTATCCGTGGGATTCTGCATGAGCGTCAGTTCCTTCAGGGTGTAGTGGAATCTTCTTTTTTTCTGCAGTGGGTGCTGCGTCTTGCCCTTTCGGATAATTACGCTTTCTTCTTCATATTCCCGGGCCACCACGGTTTTCTTTGATGATTTCCTGTTCATCTCCCCTGAGACAGTCTGCATGATCAACCTGACGATTTTACGGATGATCCGAACCAGTAAAATGATGAAAAATACCAACCCGATGGCAAAGGCCACAATCAGAAGTCCATACAGCAGGTAGGTCAGCCATGGAGCCATCTCCACAGGCTCAAAGGCGTCCAGTCCGCCGGTCGGATCGCCGGGCACATCCCCTCCCCTCGTATCAGCCAGCAGAAAATCCATAATGGCCTGCATGGCGATGAGGAAATAGGTGAAGACCGTCAACAGTATGTCATAGGAGAAGTTGATGAGCTGCCTGAAATTGAAAATCACCAGATAGAGAAGATAGAACAGCCCGATGAGGATGTCGTTCTGGATCCGGATCTTCCGGCTGTTCTCCACGTTGACGGAGGACCGGAAGAAAAGGATGCTGTTTAGTTTCATCCTGTTGATCAACAACAGGTATGCAAGCAGGTACATGGAACCGAAAAACCAGGCGGTATTGCTGGTCAACGGGATGTTTGCACCGTAATAGGCATAAACAAAGGAAAATCCGATGGGGATGACCCCCACATAGAGAAGGTTGGTGGTCACCATGTCCTTGTAATCGAAAAGCCCGTTGGATATTCCAAGGAGGAAGGCTGTTCCATATGCAAAGGAATAGACCAGGGCATAGAGGATTCCCATGGACTGGGTGAAGAGAAACGCCAGGATGAAAACCGGGATGGCCAGCAGATACATTTTTTGCTTGATCAGGTAGGCCTCGTCTTTCTCATTCCGATTGATGACATCGATGCCTTTTTTACCCCGGGTCAACCGGATCAGATGGGATGCCAGCGTGCCTGCCACCAGATACCCGATGAAAATCAGGCTCTGCAGGACAACATTGACATCCTTGTCCACCATGTGGAAGAGCATCATGAAAAAACCGCAAAGGCTGCCTGTCATTGCGAGCACAGGGATGAACTTCCTTCTCAGGTCATATTGCTTTTCCACAGTGCGTTCCTTTCTATTTCCTGCCCATGAAATAGGTTTCGATATCCCCGGACACCGGCATTCCATCAGAGTAGGTGTCCAGGACCAGCACCTTGACGGTGTTGGAAGACTTCTGCATCTCCCTGGCCAGGCCGAGAATATCCTCGTTGTAGTATGCGGTCACGATATAGACCTGGGTGTTCCGGATATTTTCCATCTGGGCGTTCACGAATATGGGGAAATCCCTGACATTTTTCAATTTAAGCTGCGCCAGGACTGTCAGCAGCTCCATATAGTGTTCCTGCCCGTTGCCGATCTCGGAGAAAACCATCTCATCGTCTCGATCCACGACGCACCCGTTGGTGGCGAAGCGCAACGGCATCCCCGTGGAATATCCCCTGTTGAGGATGGTGGCCGAGACCTTGATGGCCAGTTCCACCACATCCTTGTTCTTCACCATGTTGAACTCATTGTCGGCGGACTGGATGTTCATCAGGACGGTGATCCCCATTTTCGCCGTGAAGTCGTTTTCCTTTACCATCAGCCTGTCATGCCGGGCCGTGGCCTTCCAGTTGATTCTGTTGATGGCATCCCCCGGCATATATTCCCGGGTCCCTTTCACAATGAACGGGTCATCGATGATGAATCGCTTTACGATGGCATCCCCCATGATGTCCCGGGTGCTGAAAAACGTCTCGCTGAGATCCACCAGGCCGGGGTATACGGTCAACCGGGTCTTCACAGGGACAGCCTTGGATTCCGTGACCAGCCCCAGAAGATCCCCGCAGGTCAGCGTGGCGTTGTCAATATCAAACACTCCTCTCTTCGTGCATTTCATATACCATCTTCTTGTTGTCTTCTGGAAAGCCTTGAGCATGAATCCACTGGTGACGAATCGTCTCTCATCGATGATCACCGAGCTGGCATTGGCAAATTCCAGCCATTTGGACGAATGGATGTCTGCCTTGACCCAGGGGATATAGATGGGTTTCTTGTTGTAGATGACCTCATCCACATACATGTCGTCGTTTTCAAATGCATGCTTTTGGCTGAAGGAAAGGGTATACTCCATGTTCTTGAGAAGGAAAAATTTATAGAACACCAATTCAATCAGGAAGAACGTCATAACCAGAACTGCAATAAAAATCAGTTCCATTTATTTTTCTCCTTCGATGTCCTCTGTGGGCACCTTGACGGTGTCAAAAATTTCTTTGATGACATCTGCGGTCCCTTTTCCTCCGGAAGTGATGGCATGACCCCGTAGCATTACCCGGTGGGACATGACCCAGACTCCTACGGCCTTGACATCCGTGGGAATCACGAAATCCCTGCCCCGGATGGCCGCATATGCCCTGGCGGCTTTCATCAGGGAGATGCTGCCCCTCGGGCTAAGTCCCAGGATCAGCCGTGCATGCTCCCTGGTGGCCTCGGTGATGTCCACAATATATTCCTTGATGTCGTCGCTGACGAATATCTTGTTCATCATTTCCTGCACCTTGACAATTTCCTCGGCCGTTGCCACAGTTTCCAGCCGTTCAAGGGGTTTGTCCTTTTCAAAGCGGTCCAGGATGCTGATGCTTTCCCCATGGGAGGGATAACCGATGCTCAGTTTGACGAAAAACCTGTCCATCTGGGCCTCGGGAAGAGGGAAGGTGCCTTGGGTCTCCAGGGGATTCTGGGTGGCAATGACAAAGAAGGGTTCTTTAAGGATCATGGTCTTGCCTTCCACGGTAATCTGGTGTTCCTCCATGCATTCCAAAAGGGCAGACTGGGTTCTGGGAGTGGCCCTGTTGATTTCATCGGCAAGGACAATCTGGGTGAAAAGCGGACCTTCCCGGAAAATGAAATCGGATTCCCTCTGATTGTAGACGCTTACACCAGTCAGGTCTCCAGGCAGGAGGTCAGGAGTGAACTGGATCCTCTTGAAGTCGCAACCGATGGACCTGGCGAGGCTTTTTGCCAGCACCGTCTTTCCCAATCCCGGAACATCCTCCAGAAGGACATGGCCGGAGGAGAAAAGGGAGGCCAGCACGATGTCAATGACCTCATCCTTTCCAATGATGACCTTGGCAATGTTTTCCCTGATCCGATCGGACAATTCTTTGATATATTCCATGTGACGTACACTCCTTCAATAAAAAGATTGCAACACAATTATATAGCATCCCGTAAAAATGCCAGTAGGGAAATATCTAATATTTATTGATATTAAGTGGGATTTATAGCCTTCTTTCCAATAATCCCCTGATTAAGGTGATGGATGTTGTCTTGTCCGTGTCGCTTTTGGATATGCCGATGTAATCCGGGACGAACCCGATGATCAGGTCTTGTAATTCAAGATCCCTGCCGACCAAAATGGCACCCGCAATCACTTTCCCCGTGTCGGTGGTTACCCAGAGTATCCTTTCGTCCTGTCTGACGATGCCGATCTCGGTGAAATAAGGGGTCAGATCAACCAGACCCTCTTCAGTAGCGAGGAATTCCGCGGCCTCCTTGTTCATATAGAGGACGTTGTACATCGGGTCGGTGATGACTCCCATGAGCCGGATGATGTTGGCTGCGGAGGCTTCCCCCTGGTCCAATGCATAGGAGGCATAGGTGACCCCGATGTTGTTGATCTCGTATACCGTCTGAAGATACTCCTCCACCCGGGTTATGTCGGACATGGTCAAATTGCCGATGAAAGCAACCCCGAAGTCCACCTTCCTCCTTCCACTGAACAAGGAGAAGGACAAGGCTACAAGAATGATGAGGATGACTGCTCCGTAGAGGAGATTCCTCTTATGGTGGTAGAAGAAATTATCCACTTTCTTTTTGTTGAGGCCTTTCTGGGCATATGCAGGGTCCTTGTCCTTGCTGTGCATGTCATATCCCATCAGGGTGTCATGGGCTTGTGTCAGGAGATCCACATCAATGGTCTCATCATATCTATGCCGCCTCATGAAATTCTCGTATTTGATCTTGATATCCTGCTCAGGGGCATCCTGCGGCAACCCCAGGATTTCATAAGCTTTTTCCCTGGTCATCATTTCTGACATCATCAAGCACTCCTTTGAATTATTCCCTTATACGCACATTATACCTCTTTTTGAAAGGAGAAAGAAGGGGAAATACTTCATCCTTCTTGTCAAGTTCTATATCTTAAGAATATCCGCCAGCATGGCTCCCGCTTTTTCGCATGCCTCCAGGACATCCTCTCCCGGATTGTACTTTGCCGTCACGGGATTAGCCACAGGACTCAGTTTGGCCGCCAACAGTCCTTCGTGGATGTCCCTTGCAGCTTCCCCGCTCCATCCGTGGCTTCCGAATGCAAGAAAAGGCTTGTCTTTGAATTTATGGGACCTGATCTCGTGAACCAGTGTATGGATGGAAGCCATGGCCCCGTTGTTCACGGTGCAGCTGCCGACTGCCATCCCCTTGGATTTGAAAATCTCTGTGAGCAGATAAGAGGGGTCTGTCACTGCTGCATTGTAGAGTTTCACCAGGACCCCTTTTCCCCGCAGTCCTTTCTCGATGCCTTCAGCCATTTTTTTGGTGGACTGGTACATGGTGTCATAGATGACCACAACGAAATCCTCCTGGTAGGAATCCGACCATTCCAGATATTTTTCCACGATCTGGAAAGGATTCTCCCTCCACAGGACCCCATGGCTGGGGGCGATGATCTTCACATCAAGACCCAGCTTGTTGATCTCAAGAACCTTGCTTTTGATCAAGGAGGCAAACGGGGTCAGGATATTGGCATAATACTTGATTGCCTCCTGGTAAAGTTCATGATTGTCCACCTCGTCATTGAAGAGGGACTTCGTGCAGTAATGCTGTCCGAAGGCGTCATTGGAAAAAAGGACTTTCTCCTTGTCCGCATACACCATCATGCTGTCTGGCCAGTGAATCATTTTCATTTCTACGAAGGTCAGGGTATTTTCACCGATATCCAGGGTGTCGCCTGTCTTAACGGTGACAAAATTCCAGTCTTTTCGGAAGTAGGACGTAATGATCTCTTTCCCTTTCTGAGTGCAGTAGATGGGGATGTCCGGTTTGATGTCCATGATCATTCCCAGGGTTCCGCCATGGTCCGGCTCCATGTGGTTGATGATGATGGCATCGATGTTTTCGACGCCGAATGCCCGGATTTCATCCATGAAAGGCAGTGCATGGGGAGGCCAGACCGTATCCACCAGAACGTTTTTCTTGTCCAGGATGATATATGCATTGTAGGTGGTTCCCCTTTGTGTGGATAACTCCTGCCCATGAAAATGCCTTAAGTCCCAGTCCTTGATTCCCGTCCAGAGAATGTTTTCAGTGATTTTTTGCATAACATGTCCTCCCTCAGGCTGTAGTCATGTTAATCATACCCCATCCGGGAGAAAAATACCATCAAAGTGCTTATACCGTCCCCTGGTCATACATGGCCTTTGCCACTTTTAGAAAACCGGCAATGTTGCTTCCGGCAACCAGGTTGTCATTCATCCCGTATTCCCTGGCTACCCCGCTCACCGTCTTGTAAATCCCGATCATGATGTTTTTCAGTTTGATGTCCACTTCATCGAAGGTCCAGGAATACCGTAGCCTGTTCTGGGTCATCTCCAGCCCTGATGTGGCCACCCCTCCGGCATTTGCAGCTTTTCCCGGACCAAAGATCACCTTGTTTGCCAGGAATAATTCCAACGCTTCAGGGGTCGATGGCATGTTCGCACCTTCTCCCACAGCGAAGCATCCGTTCTCCAGGAGCTTCCCGGCGCTTTTCCCGTCAATCTCGTTCTGCGTCGCGCAGGGAAGCGCGATATCGCATGGGACCGACCAGATGCCGGAACAGTCTTCCGTGTACACGGCATCCGAATGGATCATGACATATTCCGAAAGGCGTTTCCTTTCCACTTCCTTGAGCTTCTTGACCGTCTCCACCTGAATGCCATCCTGATGGACAATATAGCCGGAGGAATCACTGAGAGCGATGACTTTCCCTCCCAACTGGCTGGCTTTCTCCGCGGCATATATGGCGACATTCCCCGATCCCGAGACCACCACCGTCTTGTCCCTGAAAGACGTGCCCCGGATGGATTGCATGGCCTGGTCCATGAAATAGCACAGTCCGTACCCCGTCGCCTCTTTCCTGACCAGGCTGCCTCCCCAGGTCAGTCCTTTCCCGGTGAGGACTCCGGTGACATTGTTCCTGATCTTCTTGTACATGCCGTACATGTAACCGATTTCCCTTGCCCCGACACCGATGTCTCCCGCAGGTACATCGGTGTCCTCTCCCAGATGCCGGAACAATTCCAGCATGAAGCTCTGGCAGAAACGCATGATTTCCCCGTCGGATTTTCCTTTCGGGTCAAAGTCGCTGCCGCCTTTTCCGCCCCCCATGGGAAGGCCTGTGAGGGAATTTTTAAATATCTGTTCAAAACCAAGGAATTTGATGATTCCAAGGTTCACCGACTCATGGAACCGCAGTCCACCCTTATATGGTCCGATGGCGCTGTTGAACTGTACACGATACCCCCTGTTGACATGGACCTTCCCACTGTCGCTGACCCATGGTACCCGGAACATGATTTGCCTTTCCGGCTCAACGATGGCATCGAATATGCCGGCCTCCATCCATTGGGGATATTTCTCAGCTACCGGCTCCAGGGAATGGAAAACCTCTGTGACCGCCTGGTGGAATTCCTGTTCCCCAGGGTTTTTCGTCTTTGTATGATTGATGATGGAAAGCAGTTCATTCATGTGTTTCAACCTCATTGCATAAAAGTCCAGCTTTAATGAATATTAACAGATTTGCATCAATTTTGCAAGTATTAGCACTATTTCTTTCATATTTAAGTTAAAAAAAAGGAACTGTATAAACAGTTCCTTTCGTGATGTCCTTCAGGATTCTATTTGATGACTTTGGACACGGTTCCCGATCCCACGGTGCGTCCGCCTTCCCTGATGGCGAAGCGCAGGCCTTCCTCCATGGCGATGGGGGTGATGAGCTTGATGGTCATGGTGATGTGGTCGCCGGGCATGCACATTTCCACGCCTTCGGGAAGGGTTGCCACACCGGTGACATCGGTGGTCCTGAAATAGAACTGGGGCCTGTATCCCGTGAAGAAGGGAGTATGCCTTCCGCCTTCATCATTGGTCAACACGTACACCTGGCTCTCGAATTCCGTATGCGGGGTGATGGAACCGGGTTTCGCAAGGACCTGGCCTCTTTCGATTTCGCTTCTCTGGACTCCCCTGAGAAGGCATCCGACGTTGTCCCCTGCAAAGGCTTCATCCAGGATCTTCCTGAACATCTCCACGCCTGTGCAGATGGTCTTCCTTGATTTTTCCTGGAAGCCCACGATTTCAACTTCCTCCCCGGTCTTGACTTTGCCTCTTTCAATCCTTCCGGTGGCGACGGTTCCGCGGCCGGTGATGGTGAACACATCCTCAACAGGCATGAGGAAAGGCTTATCGGTTTCCCTTTCAGGAGTCGGAATATAGCTGTCGACGGCTTCCATCAGCTCCAGGATGGTTGCATATTCGGGTGCGGTCTGGTCCGTGGATGTGGATTCCAGGGCAAGGAGTGCAGATCCTTTGACGATGGGAATGTTGTCCCCGTCAAAATTGTATTCGCTGAGCAGTTCCCTGAGTTCCATTTCCACCAGCTCGATGAGCTCGGGATCATCCACCATGTCGGTCTTGTTCATGTATACCACGATATGGGGTACACCAACCTGCCTGGCAAGAAGGATGTGCTCTCTTGTCTGGGGCATGGGGCCATCGGCGGCGGACACGACAAGTATTGCACCGTCCATCTGGGCGGCTCCGGTGATCATGTTCTTGACATAGTCGGCGTGGCCAGGGCAGTCAACATGGGCATAATGCCTGCTCTTGGTTTCATATTCGACATGGGCCGTTGATATGGTGATGCCTCTTTCTTTTTCTTCCGGTGCTGCATCAATGGCGTCATAGGCCATGAATTTGATATTTTTGTTCGTGAGACCCAGGACTTTGGTTATAGCAGCTGTCAGTGTGGTTTTACCGTGGTCAACATGGCCTATCGTACCGATGTTGGCATGCGGTTTTGTTCTCTCAAATTTAGCTTTTCCCATTTTATATTTCCTCCCTTAAAATTAAACACAATATTGATTTTCATGACCAAATGATATGAAACAGCATTTACGCGTATATCACTATCATTTTATACATGTTTCATCCAACCGTCAACCCTACATTTCGCAAATCTTGTCTGCGATTGCCTTGGGAACTTCCTCATAATGGGCAAACTGCATGGTGAAGGTTCCGCGACCCTGGGTCCTGGACCGAAGCTGGGTGGCATATCCGAACATCTCGGACAAAGGCACCAGGGATCGGATGATCTGCATGTTGTTTCTGGGTTCCATGCCTTCTATCCGGCCTCTTCGCGCATTGATGTCTCCGATGACATCCCCCATGTAGTCTTCCGGCACCACCACATCCACCCTCATGATGGGTTCAAGGATGGCGGGGTCCGCGTTCCTGCATGCTTCTTTAAATGCCATTGACCCGGCGATTTTGAATGCCATCTCAGAGGAATCCACATCATGATAGGACCCATCCAACAGGGTGACACGGAAGTCAAGGACAGGATACCCGGCAAGGATACCGTTGTTCATGGCATCCCTGATTCCAGCATCCACCGCAGGGATGTATTCCCTTGGGATGCTGCCACCGACGATCTTGTCCACGAACTCATATCCTTCCCCGTGTGCCCTTGGTTCGATTTCGATCAGGCAATGTCCGTATTGGCCTCTGCCGCCGGACTGCCGGATGAAACGCCCTTCCGCAGTGGCTTTTTTCCTGATGGTCTCCTTGTAAGCCACTTGCGGTTTGCCCACATTGGCCTCCACGCTGAATTCCCGGAACATGCGGGTGACCAGGATGTCAAGGTGGAGTTCCCCCATGCCCTGGATGATGGTCTGCCCCGTATCCTTGTCCGTATAGGTTCTGAAGGTCGGGTCTTCCTCCGCCAGTTTCTGCAGGGCCACCGCCATTTTTTCCTGCCCTGCCTTGGTCTTTGGCTCGATGGCGATGGATATGACAGGTTCCGGAAAGGTCATGGCCTCCAGTATGACCGGATGTTTCTCATCGCAAAGGGTGTCTCCCGTGGTGGTGTTTTTCAATCCCACCGCGGCGGCAATGTCTCCGGAATACACCTTCTTGATCTCTTCCCTGGCATTGGCATGCATCTGGAGGATCCTGCCGATGCGCTCCTTGTTGTTCTTTGTGCTGTTGAGAATATATGACCCGGAGTCCAGTGTTCCTGAGTAAACCCGGAAAAAACATAATTTCCCCACATAAGGATCCGTCATGATTTTGAATGCCAGGGCAGAAAAAGGCTCGTTGTCATCTGAATGTCGGATGATTTCAGTTTCCTTGTCCCTGACTCCGACCCCCTTGATGGCAGGCACGTCCAGAGGCGAGGGCATATAGTCCACAATGGCATCCAGCAGTTTCTGCACGCCCTTGTTCTTGTAAGCGGACCCGCATGTGACAGGGATGATGTCAACCTTGATGGTGGCTTTCCTCAATCCCTTTTTGATCTCATCCTGCGTCATTTCCTCGCCTTCGAGGTATTTCATCAGGAGCTCCTCATCCTCTTCCGCCACCACTTCCATCAGCTTGTTCCTGTATTCCAGGCTTTTCTGGAGCATTTCTGCGGGAATCTCCTGCTCCACGATCTCCTGGCCGAGGTCATCCATGTAATAGTAGGCCTTGAAGCTGACCAGGTCCACAATCCCCTTGAAGGCATCCTCCGCCCCGATGGGCAGCTGGATGGGGATGGCCTTGGCACCCAGCCGCTCCTTCATCATGTCCACACAATGAAAGAAATCCGCTCCCACAATATCCATTTTGTTGATAAAGGCGAGCCTTGGGACATGATATTTATCCGCCTGCCTCCATACCGTTTCTGTCTGGGGCTCCACCCCGCCTTTCGCGCAGAACAAAGTAACGGCCCCATCCAGGACCCTCAATGAGCGTTCCACCTCCACCGTGAAGTCAACGTGCCCGGGTGTGTCTATGACATTGATGCGGTGTTTGTTCCACTGGGCGGTTGTAGCCGCAGAGGTGATGGTGATTCCCCTCTCCTGTTCCTGGTCCATCCAGTCCATGACGGCAGATCCATCATGGGTCTCCCCCATTTTATGGAGGCGTCCGGAATAATAGAGAATGCGCTCTGTTGTCGTCGTCTTTCCGGCATCAATATGAGCCATGATTCCGACGTTTCTCGTTTTATCCAATGTGAATTCTCTTGGCATATTCTCTCTTTCTTCCTTTCAATCCACCCCTTGATGGGAAATTACCATCTGTAATGTGCAAAAGCCTTGTTGGCTTCAGCCATTTTATGGGTGTCTTCCTTTTTCTTGAATGCATTGCCCTGTCCGTTGGCGGCATCCATGATCTCGCCCGCAAGCTTTTCCTTCATGGTCCGCTCACCCCTGTTTTTGGCAAATGTGCAGAGCCATCTCAAGCCGAGGGCCTGCCTTCTTTCGGGTCTGACTTCTATGGGCACCTGATATGTGGCTCCCCCGACTCTCCTTGCCTTGATCTCCAGGACCGGCATGATATTGTCCAGGGCTAGTTTGAACATTTCCAAAGGATCTTTTCCTGTTTTTCCCTTGATGATGTCAAAAGCATCGTAGCAGATCCTCTGCGCTACTCCTTTTTTCCCGTCCAACATGATATTGTTGACAAGTTTCGTGACTGTCTTGTCATTATATATGGGATCGGGAAGAACATCTCTTTTTGGTACATGACCTTTTCTTGGCACCTTACTTCCCTCCTTTTCGATAAACGATCATCGGTACTCGTGGCAGTCAGCCATCGCCGGCGCTTTCATACATATATGATGAAGTACTAGGCGCACTGTATTTTCTTTTATTTTCCTTTTTTTGTCCCGTATTTGGACCTGCCCTGTTTCCTTTTGTCCACACCTGCCGTGTCCAGTGTTCCCCTCACGATGTGATACCTGACACCGGGAAGATCCTTGACCCTGCCGCCCCTGATCAAAACGACGCTGTGTTCCTGAAGATTGTGTCCGATGCCCGGGATGTAAGCCGTGACTTCGATGCCGTTCGTCAGCCTGACCCTGGCAATCTTTCTCAGTGCGGAATTGGGCTTTTTCGGGGTATTGGTCTTGACAACCGTACAGGTCCCTCTCTTCTGCGGACAGCTCATTTCGATGGATCTCTTCTTGAGGGTGTTCAAGCTTTTCTGCAGGGCGGGAGAGTCTGATTTCTTTTTTGAGACCTTTCTCCCCTTTCTCACCAACTGGTTAAATGTCGGCAAATTGCTGCACCTCCTTTCTATTTTCTATATGCTTTATTCTTTTTCAATGCCTGCCACTGCGGTCCCCACTTCAATGCCGCATTCTTTCCCGAGTTCCTTCATGCTTTCCGGACGGCGTATTTCCACGTTCATGCTGATGCATTCCTGCTCAAATCCACCAACGACCCTCGGGTCCGCGTCCATGGCGATATATGCAATTTCCAATTTGCCGCTTCTGAGGGATTTCAGGGTCTGTCTCAGTCCGACAATCCTTTTTTTGTTTTTCAACCGTTCCATCTAATCAATCCAATCTCTTTCCGATAGAAACACACGGCGTTCATTTTAACACCGATTCCTTCGGGTTGTCAAGAAAAACTACGAAGAAACCGCCTCGGATACTTCCTCGGCCTCCAACAGATTCTCATTGACATAGACCTCGTATTCCTGGTAGCTTTCCATTCCTGTCCCGGCCGGTATCAGCTTGCCGATGATGACATTCTCCTTCAGGCCGATGAGTGGGTCCGTTTTTCCTTTGATGGAAGCATCGGTGAGCACCCTCGTGGTTTCCTGGAAGGATGCCGCCGAGAGGAAGGATTCCGTCGCAAGGGATGCCTTGGTGATCCCCAGCAGAACGCGCTCCCCTTCCGCCGGCCTCAAGCCCTCGCTTTCAGCCTTGATGTTCTGGTTCTCAAATTCCAGATAGTCCACATAACTGCCCGGCAGAAGGGTGGTTTCCCCGGAATCATCCACTTTCACCTTGTTCATCATCTGGCGAACGATGATCTCGATGTGTTTGTCGTTGATGTCGATCCCCTGCATCTTATATACCTTTTGCACTTCCCGCAGAATGTATTGCTGGACTCCCTGGGGTCCCTTGATCCGCAGGATATCATGGGGATTGATGCTGCCTTCCGTCAATTCGTCGCCGGCTTCCACGGACTGGCCTTCATCCACGCTGATCCTCGATCCATATGGAATGGTATAAATTTTGGTTTCCTTGTCCTCTCCCTCGATGATGATTTCCCTGTTCATCTTCGTTTCGTTGATTTTCACCTGTCCGACGATTTCTGAAATGATGGAAAGCCCCTTGGGTTTCCTGGCCTCGAACAGTTCCTCCACACGTGGAAGGCCCTGGGTGATGTCTTCCCCTGCGATTCCGCCGGTATGAAAGGTTCTCATGGTCAGCTGTGTTCCCGGCTCCCCGATGGACTGGGCCGCGATGATTCCCACCGCTTCTCCCTTGCATATGGGTTCATGGGTTGCCAGGTTCATCCCGTAGCATTTGGAGCAAACGCCGTTGCGAGTCTTGCATGCAAGGGCGGATCTCACCCTGATGTTCTTGATTCCAGCGTCTTCCACTGCATTGGCCATGTCATCGGTGATGAAACAATCCTTGGGAATCAGTTCCTCACCGGTTTCCGGGTCCAAAACCTCATGGATGACATATCTGCCCTTGATTCTATCGCTCAAGGTCTCGATGGTCTCTTTTCCGTCATAAATGGCGGAAACCTCAATGTCCCCGGTGGTCTTGCAGTCCATCTCCTTGATGATGACATCATGGCTCACATCCACCAGCCTTCTGGTGAGATATCCGGAGTCAGCAGTCCTCAGCGCCGTATCCGCCAGACCTTTTCTGGCCCCGTTGCTGGAAATGAAGAATTCCAGAACATTCAATCCCTCGCGGAAATTCGATTTGATGGGAATCTCAATGATCTTCCCTGATGTGTCGAACATCAGTCCCCTCATTCCTGCCAGCTGTTTGATCTGATTCTCGTCACCCCTTGCACCCGACCTGGACATGATGTAGAGGGGATTCATGGGATCCAGCCCGTTCATCAGGGCCTGTGTGACCTTGTCCCCGGTCTCCGTCCACAGCTTGATGACGGAATTGTATCGTTCCTCGTTGGTGATCAGTCCCCTTCTGAACTGGTTGGTGACTTTTTCCACCTGTTTCTCGGTTTCATCGATGAGAATGGGTTTCTCCTCGGGGATCACCATGTCGCTGACGCTGATGGTGATGGCACCCTTGGTGGAATATGCGAATCCGATCTCCTTGATCTTGTCCAGAATCTCCGCCGCTTTCGTGGTACCATGGCAATTGATCAGCTGCTGGATGATTTTCTGAAGCTGTTTTTTACCCACCACTTCAGCAATCTCAAGGTCCATGAAGGTATCCGGGTTCGTCCTGTCCACAAATCCGAGATCCTGGGGTATGATTTCATTGAAAATAACCTTGCCGGCGGTGACATTGATGACCCTGCTGACCTTCTTGCCGTCAATGATTTTTTCCGTTCTCATTCTGATCTTCGAATGGAGGGTGATATCATTCTCGTCAAGTGCCATCAGAATCTCATTGATGCCCCCAAAAGCTTTTCCCTCTCCCTTTTCCCCGTCTTTGCTGATGGTCAGGTAATAGCTTCCCAGGACCATGTCCTGGGTGGGAACCGTGATGGGTTTCCCATCCTTGGGTGCAAGGAGGTTGTTTGCGGAGAGCATCAGGAACCTGGCTTCCGCCTGGGATTCCGCTGAAAGGGGAACATGGACGGCCATCTGGTCCCCGTCGAAATCCGCGTTGTATGCATTGCAGACCAGCGGATGCAGCTGGATGGCGCGGCCTTCCACCAGTTTGGGCTCAAAGGCCTGTATGCCAAGCCTGTGGAGAGTCGGCGCCCTGTTCAATAAAACGGGATGGTCCTTGATGACCTCCTCCAGTATGTCCCACACTTCTGAACGGACTCTTTCCACCATTCTTTTTGCGCTTTTGATGTTATGGGCAATCCCGTCGCTGACAAGCCTTTTCATGACAAAGGGCTTAAAGAGCTCCAGGGCCATTTCCTTTGGCAACCCGCATTGGTATAGTTTAAGCTCGGGGCCGATGACGATGACCGACCGGCCTGAATAGTCCACGCGTTTCCCGAGGAGGTTCTGACGGAACCTTCCCTGTTTTCCCCGGAGCATGTCCGAAAGGGACTTGAGGGGCCTGTTGCCGGGGCCTGTGACCGGTTTGCCTTTCCTGCCGTTGTTGATCAAGGCATCCACGGCTTCCTGAAGCATTCTTTTCTCGTTGCGTACGATGATGTCGGGTGCCCCCAGGTCCAGGAGACGCTTGAGCCGGTTGTTCCGGTTGATGACCCTTCTGTACAGGTCATTGAGGTCGCTTGTTGCAAAACGGCCGCCGTCAAGCTGCACCATGGGTCGCAGATCGGGAGGTATCACAGGTACCACATCGAGAATCATCCAGTCCGGCTTGTTGCCGGATATCCGGAAGGACTCCAGTGTCTCAAGCCGTTTGATGATCCGGACTTTCTTCTGGCCTGAACTGTTCCTGAGTTCATGTTTCAATGACTCGCATTCTTCTTCCAGGTTGATTTCGTCCAGCAGCTTCTTGATTGCCTCCGCACCCATCTCCGCTTTGAATGATTTTCCGTATTTCTCCTGGTTCTCCCTGTATTCCCTGTCGTTGAGAATCTGTTTTTTCAACAATCCTGTTTCACCGGGATCCAGAACAACGAATGCATTGAAATACAGCACCCTTTCCAGAGCCCTTGGACTCATGTCCAGGACCAGTCCCATCCGGCTGGGAATCCCCCTGAAATACCAGATATGGGAAACGGGGGCGGCCAACTCGATATGGCCCATCCGTTCCCTCCTGACCTTGCTTCTGGTGACTTCGACCCCACAGCGGTCGCATATCACACCCTTGTAGCGTATCCTTTTGTATTTCCCGCAGTGGCATTCCCAGTCCTTCGTGGGTCCGAATATCCTTTCGCAGAACAATCCGTCCCTTTCCGGCTTGAGTGTCCTGTAATTTATCGTCTCAGGTTTTTTCACTTCGCCTTTTGACCACTCCCTGATCTGTTCCGGCGAAGCCAGCCCGATTTTTATAACATCAAAATTATCATAATCCTGCACAGTTTATGCTCCTTCCACCCTTTACTCGGTATCTTCTTCGACTGCCTCGTCCTCGATGTCTTCCACGATCATGCTGTCCAGGACGTCTTCTTCGTTGTCATCTTCCAGAATGTCAATGCTTTCAACTGGCTTGCGGGGCTTGTCCATGGTGAACAGTTCGTCTTCCATGTAGTCGTAATCCTCTGTCCCCGACAGGTTGACATTCAACTTGACATAATCTTCCTCACTGGTGTCCTTGATGCGGACCTCCGTATTGTCGCTGGCGAACACCCTCACATCCAGGGCAAGGCTTTGGAATTCCTTGACAAGGACTTTGAAGGCTTCCGGTATACCGGCCCGGGGGACATTCTCCCCTTTCACGATGGCCTCATATGTCTTGACCCTTCCGATGACATCATCAGATTTCACCGTGAGCATTTCCTGAAGCGTGTAGGCGGCGCCATATGCCTCCAATGCCCATACTTCCATTTCCCCGAAGCGTTGTCCGCCGAACTGGGCCTTGCCTCCCAGCGGCTGCTGGGTGACCAGGGAATATGGGCCGGTGGATCTGGCATGGATTTTATCATCCACCAGATGGGCCAACTTCAGCATGTACATGAATCCCACGGTGACCCGGTTGTTGAAAGGCTGGCCTGTTCTCCCGTCATACAGCACGGATTTCCCGTCCTGGTTGATGCCAGCCATTTTGAGGCATTCAAAAATGTCCAGTTCCGAGGCCCCGTCAAAAACAGGGGTCGCGATTCTCCATCCCAGCGCCTTGGCCGCATAACCGAGATGAACCTCCAGAACCTGGCCGATGTTCATCCTAGAAGGTACACCCAGGGGATTCAGGACGATTTCCAGAGGGGTCCCGTCGGGGAGGAATGGCATGTCTTCCGCGGGCATGATTTTTGATATGACCCCTTTGTTTCCGTGCCTGCCGGCCATCTTGTCACCGATGGAGACTTTCCGTTTCTGGGCGATGAACACCCGGACCATTTCGTTGACGCCAGGGTTGAGTTCGTCACCTTCTTCCTTGGTGAACACCTTCACATCCACAATGATCCCTGATTCCCCATGGGGAACCCGGAGGGATGTGTCCCTGACGTCCCTTGATTTCTCACCGAATATGGCCCTGAGGAGCCGCTCCTCGGGAGTCAGCTCGGTTTCCCCTTTCGGGGTGACCTTGCCGACAAGGATGTCGCCGGAGCGGACCTCTGCACCGATGCGGATGACACCTCTTTCGTCCAGGTCCTTCAGGGCTTCCTCCCCGACATTAGGAATGTCCCTGGTGATGTCCTCGGGCCCGAGCTTTGTGTCCCTTGCCTCGATGTCGTATTCCTCTATATGGATGGATGTGAACACATCATCCTGCACAAGCTTCTCGCTGATCAGGATGGCATCCTCATAATTGTAACCCTCCCATGTCATGAATCCCACCAGGATGTTTTTCCCAAGGGAAATCTCTCCGCCTTCCGTGGCCGGGCCATCGGCGAGAATCTGTCCTTTTTCAACTGATTCCCCTTTTGAGACAATGGGCCTCTGGTTGATGCATGTCCCCTGGTTGGAACGTTTGTATTTCAACAGGTCATAGTCATATCTTGTTTTGTCCGCGCCTCTGATTACAATTTTATTGGCCGTCACACTTTCAACAATGCCGGCTTCCTCGGCGATGGCGCATACTCCGGAATCCTTGGCCACCTTGTATTCCATCCCGGTTGCGATGATGGGTGATTCAGGCTTGATCAGGGGAACTGCCTGCCGTTGCATGTTGGATCCCATCAGGGCCCTGTTTGCGTCGTCGTTCTCCAGGAATGGAATCATGCTTGTGGCCACCGAGACCAGTTGCTTCGGGGACACATCCATGTAGTCCACGCGGTTGGAGTCCACGTTGATCTTATCGCTTTTAAACCGTACATTCACCCTGTTGTTCAGGAACTTTCCTTCTTCGGTCAGCAGCGCATTGGCCTGAGCCACAATGAAGTTGTCCTCGGAATCGGCAGTCAGGTAGTCCACCTGGCTTGTCACGATGCCTGTGGCCTTGTCCACTTTCCTGTAGGGAGTCTCGATGAAACCATATTCATTGATCCGGGCGAATGTGCTCAAGGATGCAATCAGGCCGATGTTGGGACCTTCCGGGGTCTCGATGGGGCACATCCTTCCGTAATGGGAGTAATGGACGTCCCTCACCTCGAAGCTGGCCCTTTCCCTGCTCAATCCCCCAGGTCCCAGAGCGCTGAGCCTTCTCTTATGAGTCAGTTCGGCCAGGGGATTGGGTTGGTCCATGAACTGGGACAGCTGACTGGACCCGAAGAACTCCTTGATGGCTGCGGTGATGGGCCGGATGTTGATCAGGGCCTGGGGTGTGATGATGTCAATGTCCTGAATGGTCATCCTTTCCCGAATGACCCTCTCCATCCTGGCGAAGCCTATTCTGAACTGGTTCTGGAGCAACTCACCGACAGAACGGATCCTTCTGTTTCCCAGATGGTCGATGTCATCAGTGTTCCCGGTGCCACAGGAAAGCCCGATCAGATAACTGATGGATGCCATGATGTCTGCCTTGGTGATGGATTTCGGGGACAGGTCCTGCTTTTTCTCAACAAAGGCCTCCATGATCTCCTCATCCGTCTTGCATGTGGCGAGGATATCCATCAACACTTCATAATTCACTTTTTCCGTAAGACTGAATTTTTTATAATTGAAATTCACGAAGGGGGCCAACTCAACGGTCTTGTTGCCGATGACCTTGAACTTCCTGTTGTCCGTCAGGATGAGCACCTCGTTTATGCCGCTGATTTCAATCTTCAGCGCGGTCTCATGGTCGATCCTGTCGCCTTCTTTGGCAAAGATCTCTCCTGTTTTGGGATGTTTGATGTCTTCCGCGGCAATGGTGTCAAGGATCCTGTTGGATATGGCAAGCTTCTTGTTGAACTTGTATCGTCCAAACCGTGCCATGTCGTATCTTTTCGGGTCGAAAAACAGGTTGTTGAACAAAGCGGAGGCGCTTTCCACGGTTGGGGGTTCCCCTGGCCTCAGCCTGTGGTAGATCTCATACAGTCCTTCTTCCACCGATTTGGCCGCATCTTTGGAAAACGTGGCCTCCAACAGGGAGTCGTTGCCAAAGAACTGATTGATCTGGGTATCGGTACCGTACCCCAGCGCCCGGATCAATACGGTGAGAGGCAGTTTGCGGGTCCGGTCGATTCTGACATAGAAAACATCATTGGAGTCGGTCTCGTATTCAATCCATGCACCTCTGTTCGGGATGAGGGTGCTGGAATAAAGGCTTTTTCCCGACTTATCCTTTTTCTCCGTGTAATATGCACCGGGTGAGCGCACCAGCTGGCTGACGATGACCCTCTCCGCGCCGTTGATGATGAAGGTGCCCGTCGTGGTCATGAGGGGGAAATCCCCCATGAAGATCTCCTGTTCCTTGATTTCGCCTGTCTCAGTGTTGATCAGGCGGACCTTCACCCTCAATGGTGCCTGGTATGTGGCGTCCCTTTCCTTGCATTCCTGGACGGAGTATTTCGGCGCCTCCTCTATCTTATGGTCGATAAATTCAAGGACAAGGTTCCCGGTATAGTCTGTGATTGGGGAAACATCCTTGAACACTTCTTTCAATCCTTCTTCTAAAAACCATTGATAAGACTTTTTTTGGACTTCAATAAGATTAGGCATCTCCAGAACTTCATTGATTTTTGAAAAACTCATGCGTTCCTTTTTGCCTAATTTGATGGGATGCACCATGTAATTTCCACCTCATATTATTTATTTATTCAGATGCACATATGCTGTTCGGCTTTATTGCATTTTCCGCGCTGGCATGCTATAATTCCAACAGACACCCCTGATTTTGAAATTCCGGTTGGCATTGAAGGGGTGGTCAAGCACATATACATAATCGCACATTTAGTCATTTTATCATTATTCATTTTTTTTGTCAATTAAAAATGAATGAATGATTTTTTCTTGATTTTTTCCACGCACAAACAACGAAAAACGGGGGGAATCCCCCCCGTTTCCGGTTGTATTTCCATTATTTGATTTCGCAGGTGGCTCCGACTTCCTTGAATTTCGTTGCGATGCCTTCCGCATCCTGCTTGGAAATGGCTTCCTTGACTGTGTTGGGGGCGCCGTCCACCAGGTCCTTGGCTTCCTTCAGCCCGAGTCCCGTGACTTCCCTGACCACTTTGATGACCTTGATTTTCTCGGCTCCCACTTCTTTGAGGATGACGTCGAATTCGGTCTGTTCTTCAACAGCTTCCGCAGGTGCTCCGCCTGCTGCAGGTGCTCCTGCCGCTGCGGCAGAGACAGGGGCGGCCGCTGAGACGCCAAATTCCGTTTCAAGGGCCTTAACCAGTTCAGACAGTTCGATGACCGTCATTCCTTTGATTTCTTCCATTAATTTCTGCAATTTCTCATTCATGTTTCAAATCCTCCAATTTCATTATGCTAAGCGCTTTCACTTTGTTTTTGATCGACGATGGCCTGCAAGGCGACCGCCAGACCCCTGATATTTGCCGACAACACATAAACCAACCCTGTGACGGGCCTGTTCATGCTTCCCAGCATTTTCGCGATCAATTCCTCTTTTGAAGGAAGGTTCGCTAGCAATTCCACCCCGGAAAGGTTGATGACATTGCCGTCCACCGCCCCGGCTTTGATTTCCAGAACCTTGAAGTCCTTTGCAAATTTCAAAAGAATCTTCGCCGGCTTCACCTGGTCGTCACTGAAGGCGACCGCCGTGGGGCCTTCCAGATAAGATTCCAGTGATTCATAGGCAGTACCCTGTATTGCGAACCTGAGGATGCTGTTCTTGATTACCGAATAATCAACCCCGGCTTTTCGCATTTCCGCCCGGAGCTTTGTATCCTGTTCCACCGTCAGTCCCCTGTAGTCGGCAAGTACGAAGGATCCTGCTTCGATGAGTTTTTTGTTGATCACTTCAACCTGCTTTTTCTTTTTGTCAAGTATCTTTTCACTGGCCACTTTTCCACACCTCCTTACTATATAAAAATCCCCGTATATACACAGACATACGAGGATATCATCCTTCAAAAGGAAATCTCACCTCGGCAGGAAGACGGATGTCGTTACGCTTTTTAAAGCTCCTGCTGTCTATGGCATATCTACTTTATGCATTATAACCAATATGTTCCCGTTAATCAAGCACTTTCTGCGTATTCACCTTGATGCCAGGCCCCATGGTGGATGTAACGACCACATTCCTAAGGTACTGGCCTTTGGAAGCAGAGGGTTTCGCTTTGATGATGGCCTCCATGAGAGTCTTGAAATTATCCGACAGTTTTTCCGTTCCGAAGGATACTTTCCCGATGGGGCAATGGATGATATTGGTCTTGTCAAGCCTGTATTCGATCTTTCCGGCTTTGGAATCGGAAACGGCTTTGCTCACATCCATGGTCACCGTGCCTGCCTTCGGGTTGGGCATCAGGCCTTTGGGTCCAAGTACACGGCCGATTTTTCCTACCACGCCCATCATGTCCGGAGTTGCGATGGCCACATCGAATAAAAACCAGTTCTCATTCTTAATTTTATCCGCCAGCTCCTCGGCGCCGACGTAATCCGCACCGGCGGCTTCGGCTTCCTTTGCTTTGTCCCCTTTGGCGAATACGAGCACCCGGACAGTTTTTCCGGTGCCGTGGGGCAGTACGACAGCTCCCCTGACCTGCTGGTCCGCATGCCTGGAATCAACACCCAGCCTGATATGGGCTTCCACCGTCTCATCGAACTTCGCTTTCGCTGTCTTTTGCACCAGTTCCAGCGCCTGCTGTGTTTCATAAGTCTGGGTCTTGTCGAACAGCTCGCTGCTCTGTAAGTATTTCTTTCCTCTTTTCATATCATCGTCTCCTTCGTGGTTGCTTTTGTTCGGGACAATCGTCCCTCCCACAATGAATGCGCATCAGTCCGTTACGACGATGCCCATGCTTCTTGCTGTTCCCGAAATCATGCTGATGGCGGATTCGATGCTTCCCGCATTCAGGTCCGTCATTTTCAACTCAGCAATCTTTTGGACTTCCTCTTTTGAAATTTTTGCCACCTTGTCCTTGTTTGGAACGCCCGACCCACTTTCAATTTTACAGGCCTTCTTCAGAAGAACCGCAGCCGGGGGAGTTTTGGTGATGAAAGTGAAAGACCTGTCCGCAAAAACGGTGATGACAACGGGGATGATCAGTCCCATATCATTTTTTGTTCTTTCATTAAACTCCTTGCAGAACCCCATGATGTTGACACCATGCTGTCCCAGGGCTGGTCCAACCGGTGGAGCCGGTGTAGCTTTTCCTGCAGGGATCTGCAGTTTGATGTAGCCGGTTACTTTTTTTGCCATGTGTATCCACCTCCCAATTTATTTTTATAGTATGATCTGAATCTGTCCGTATTCCAGTTCCACGGGAGTCTCCCTGCCGAACATGGATATCAGGACGCGTATCTTTCTTTTTTCCCTGTGGACTTCCTCGACGGTGCCCACGAAATTCTCCAGCGGCCCCTCGATGACCCGTACATTGTCTCCCACGGAGTAGTCCACAACCGTCTCCACACCTTCCAGGCGCATGGTCTTGACCTCATCCGGTGACAAGGGCACGGGCTTCGCGGAAGGGCCGACGAAACCGGTGACGCCCCTGGTGTTCCTGACCACATACCAGGACTCATCACTCATGACCATCTTGACCAGAACGTATCCGGGGAATATCTTTTTGAATGTCACTTTCCTTTTACCGGCTTTTTCCTCGATGACTTCCTCCATGGGCACGACGATTTCCTCGATGTGCTCATGCATGCCCCTGTTCTCCACGATCTTCTCAAGGTTGGCCTTCACCTTGTTTTCATAGCCGGAATAGGTATGCACCACATACCATTTTGCGTTGGAATTCTCCGATGCGGTTGTTTGGTTTTCTTCAGACATGCATACGCCCCTTACCTTAGCACAAAAGCTCTGATGAGAGCAGAAAGACCCATGTCGAACAACCATATGATGACGCCGACGATGACGCATACCACGATGACTGTCACTGTATTCTTAATGAGCTGCTCTTTGGTCGGCCATACGACCTTTTTCAACTCCTGTCCAATCTCTTTAAAGAAACCTTTGAACCTGGCTTTCTTCACAACGGTCATTTTTTGATACACTCCCGCCTTATTTTGTTTCCCTGTGAGGGGTATGTTTGCTGCAGAATTTGCAGTACTTGCTGAACTCCAGCCTGTCCGGTGTGTTCTTCTTGTTCTTTTTCGTGATATAGTTCCTCTGCTTGCATTCAGTACAAGCCAATGTCACTTTGTCTCTCATTGCTTTTCCCTCCGATAATGATTCTTTTATACAAAAAAAAAGAACCTTCCTTAAGCACAATATAAGATATCATAGGAAACGAGCCGGTGTCAAGCATTCAATCCTTTTTCTTTTCAAAAATGACGGACACGGTATGGCCTTTCCCCCTGGTGAAACAAGTCTCCAGGTTGTCGCACATGTTCGTGCATATCAGGATGCCCCTGCAGCTTTCACGGGTGAGTCTCTGCCTTGGTATTTTTTTCATTTCAAAGCCTTTTCCCTTGTCAAAGACATGGAATTCCAGACGCCTTTCCCCGAGAGCCATATGGATGTCCACAGTCTTCCTCGGATTGTTCCTGTTGCCGTGGATCACCGCGTTGGCGATGAGCTCGCTGAGGACGACACGGACATTGTACAATGCTTCTCCCGTGAACCAGAGGGAATGCTTGCCCAAGTCGATCAGGATGTCTTGCACGTAGGAGGGGATCCTGCTTGTGTCCGAAGGGAATGAATAGTCCTTTTCTTCAATCATTCTGTCTGGATCAATCCTTTCAGTTTCCTGTAGATTTTCTTCTCCAGCCGGGAGATGTACATCTGGGAATACCCCGTCACCTCGGCAATCTTTTTCTGGGTGAACCCTTTTTCAAGCCGCATGAGGATGATTTCCCGTTCCTCCTCTTCCAGCATGTCCAGTGCCATCCTGTAGACCTCAATGTTCTCGATCTGCTCAAACCCCATCTCCGTCTGGCTCAGGCTGTCCATCCGGGTGAGCCCTTCCTCTTCATATTCCTCGTCCAGGGAAAGGATGCTCCCGCTTTTTGCCATTTCCAATATTTCAAGCACTTCCTCAGCCTTCAGATGGGTCACGCCGGCGATTTCATCCGCAGTGGGGTACTGCCCCTGTTCATGAATCAATGTGTCCAGGGCGTTCTTGACCAGGGGATAGGCCTCGTAGTATTTCCTGGGCATCCGGACGGACGAAGCCTTGTCCCTGAAATATTTTTTAATTTCACCGATGATGGTGGGGGTGGCAAAGGTGATGAACTTGATGCCTTTCCCATGGTCGAATCGCTCCGCCGCTTTGATCAGCGCAAGGGACCCGATCTGTATGAGGTCGTCATATTCCACGCCCCTGTTCCTGAATTTTTTCGCCAGGGTCTCAGCGAGGTAATAATATCTCTCGACAATCTCGTTGCGCACCTCAATGTCGCCCGTATCCCTGTACAATTGAAAAATTCTGTTTTCTGATTCCATTATACGATCACCAGCGATATTTTATTCCTGCCATGGACGGTCACTTCCCTTGCAAGGGCCTCCAGGATGGGAAGCGTCATGTCGTTGGCTCCTGCCAGGATGTCGTTGCCCTCGCATACTTCGAAGTCAATGAAAAGCTTTCCTTTTTCCATGTGGATGTCCGTCTTAAAGGAAGGAATCCCGGCATTGAAGACACTGTTGAAAATTTCCGAGACCAGTATTTTGACATCATCGATGGTTTCGATGTCAAACCCCGCCTCGTTGGCAGCACCGGCGGAAGCCAACCTCAGGATCCCGACGTATTCCGCTTTGCAGGGCATGGCGATTTCAATCTTGTTGTTGTCGCAGATCATATGTTTTCCTCCCTTGCTCCCCCGATGGGGATCATGGTGTCCAGTTTCGTTACGGAGAACAATTTACGGATGTTGTCCATGGCATGGATGATGGTCATTCCCAGCTGCTTCTGTTTCAGCCTCTTATATGCTCCCACGAGGATCCCCAGCCCGGCGCTGTCTATATAGCGCAGTTCTTCCATGTCAAGTGTCAGGTTTTTTTCTGCCTGGTCTATAATATCGTACAAACGCCCTTTGAAGGAAGCCACATTGCTGACATCCAGCTCCCCCTTCAGTTGAACATGGTCTCCCTGGACCGAAATATCGTATTCTGTCATGGGTTCATTCCTCCTCCAATATGATTTTTATGGCCTCCAGGACATTCTCCGGATTGGCGAAATCCCTGGTCAGGCAAAGGATCCTGGCGACGGACCCCGATATTGATTTGTAAAACAGGCCGTTTTCTGACACATTGACCCCGAATACCTTCTTTTCCCTGTCCACCGGGTCTATGGCATAGATATATTTGTCAGGGTTGATTCCTGCCAGCACCTCTCCCATGGTCTCCTCCAAAGGTGCCAGGGCGTCGTTGGCCAGCAGGAACTGGTAGGCTGTGTCACTGGCCACGATGACGCCGGTCTCCCCGGTCAGGATCAGCCCGGCCAACTGGATGCGCCCCGCTTCGTCGAACTCCCCGCTCTCACTGTTCTCACTGACATAAATGGTCTCCACTATGAGGTATTCCAGATGCGGCATCTCCAGCCGGATCTTTTCTTCCAGGGCCTGGTTGAAGATGTTGAAATTTCCCACGAAGGATATGGAAAGGTCAGGGGTTTTCTTCGTAAGGGCCGGGTAAACCACGGAAAACAGGATGCCAAGGGCAATGACCACTACCACGGCCATTCCGAAATGGTTGAACATAAATGCCTTGTACTTTTTCCGCAGCCAACTTTGCGGCCTGTGTTCCTCTTCAATCCCCATGAGCTGGTTGTATGCCTTCGTGATGCCGTCATAATCCAGTTCTTCCCTGTTTTTTCGCCTCTTCAAAAACGCCACATACCTGGACTCTATGTCCTTCCGGGAAGCCTCTTCCGATAGGCCCATTGCATCAAGTGCTTTTTTTCTGTCTTCGTCTGTCATGTCCCCTCACTTTCCCGAAGGCCGCATGGTGGGGAACAGCAGGACATCCCGGATGGATGGAACATCCGCAAAGAGCATGACCATCCTGTCGATGCCGATGCCCAGCCCTCCCGTCGGTGGCATTCCAATCTCGAGGGCATAAAGGAAGTCCTCGTCAATGGAATAATCGTCCTGCCCGTGCTTTTTCACAGCCTGCTGGACCAGACGTTCCCTCTGGTCCACCGGATCGTTCAGTTCAGTGAAAGCATTTCCCATTTCCCGTCCGGTGATGAACAACTCGAACCGTTCCGTCAGGTGTGGCCTGTCCCCTTTTCTTTTGGCAAGGGGGGATATCTCAATGGGGTAATCATGGATGAATGTGGGCTGGACCAGGTGTTCCTCCACTTTCGTCTCAAAGAATTCATTCAGCACTTCTCCCCAGGTCATTCCCTTTTCCACCTTGACATGGTTCTCCCTGGCCGCGGCAATCGCTTTTTCCCCGTCGTTGTCAAAAGAGTCGAAATCCACTCCAGTATGTTTTCTCACGGCCTCTGCCATGGTCATTCTCTCCCACGGCGGGGCCAAGTCAATCCGTTCACCCTGGTATTGGATCTCCAGGCTGCCTTTTGTCCGCAAGGCGACATGTGCGAAGAGTTCCTCCGTCCTTTTCATCATCCCCATGTAGTCGGTATATGCCTCATACATCTCAATCATGGTGAACTCGGGATTATGCTTGTAGCTCATCCCCTCGTTCCGGAATATCCTTCCGATCTCGTAGACCCTGTCGAATCCCCCCACGATGAGTTTCTTCAGCGCCAGTTCCGTCTCCACCCGGAGAAAAAGATTCAGGTCAAGGGTTTTATGATGGGTTTTGAAGGGTCTTGCATTGGAATTGGTGGCATGGTTCTGCAGCACAGGGGTTTCCACTTCCAGATACCCGTTGCTGTTCATGTATTCACGGATGGCGGTCATGATCCCGGAACGAAGGACGAAGGTCTCCTTGACATCGGGATTCACGATGAGGTCCAGATACCTGTGCCTGTACCTCAGGTCTGTGTCCTTCAGGCCGTGCCATTTCTCCGGGAGGGGCTTGAGGGATTTTGATAGCAGGACCAGCTCCTCCGCCTTGATTGACTTCTCCCCCATCTTCGTGGTGAAGGGCTGTCCTTTCAGGCCGATGATGTCGCCGATGTCGTATTTTTTAAAATCCTCGTAGGCTTCTTCCCCAATGGCGTCAATCCGGACATACACCTGGATTTTTCCCGTCGGATCCTGAATATGGCAGAAACTCGCCTTTCCCATGATTCTCTTCGCCATGATCCGTCCCGCCAGGGAGACCTCCCTGCCTTCCCAAGCCTCATATGCCCCCAGGACCTGTCCCGCCGTATGCAGGCGGTCATAGGCTTTTATGTCAAACGGATTTTTTCCCTCTTCCTTCAGGACATGCAACTTTTCCAGCCGTATCCGCTGGATCTCATTGAGGTCCATCTCTTCGTTGTGGCATTCCGGGTGGTCTGTCATATCGGGTTCCTCCATCCATAAAAGAACAGTTTACCATGAGTAAACTGTTCTTTCATATTATATACATTTTTTCCGTTGAGGACAACATCCTCACTTGCCGATGCTCAGAATTTTCAGCTCGACAATGCCCGAGGGGGTGTGGGCCTGTACCTTCTGGCCCTTCTTCTTGCCCAGAAGCACACTGCCGATGGGAGACTCATCGGATATCCTGTGCCTGGTGGGGTCGGCCTCGGTGGATCCCACGATTTTGTATTCTTCCTCTTCATCATACTCTATATCCAGGATCCTGACCACGCTGCCAATCCTGACCTGCTTGGTGTCCAGGTCCTTGTCATCGATGATCTCCACGTTCCTCAGTGTCTGCTCAAGTTTCATGATCCGGGCTTCCACCTGTCCCTGCTCGTTCTTCGCCTCGTCATATTCGCTGTTTTCTGATATGTCCCCGAAAGAGATGGCCGTCTTGATCCTTTCAGCGATTTCCATCCGTTTTTTGCTTTTGAGAAATTCAAGCTCCTTTTCCAGCTCTATCAGCCCTTCATATGTCAGCAGTGTTTTTTTATCCGGCATATTGTTATACCTCTCATGATTGTCTTAAGATTATATAATAATAAAGAGTTCATGTGACATTGTCAAGTCGTTTCAGGATATTCCCTTTCCCTCAAAGCCTGACGGATGAAAGCCCCGAACAGGGGATGCGCACGGTTCGGCCTTGACTTGAACTCCGGATGGAACTGGACACCGATGAACCAGGGATGGTTGGACAGCTCAATCATCTCCACCAGGTTCCCGTCAGGTGACAACCCCGACAATACCATCCCTTTCGCTTCCATGTCCTCCCGGAAGGAGTTGGCGAACTCATACCGGTGCCTGTGCCTCTCCTGGATGAGATCCTCCCCGTAGATCCGGTGAGCCAGGGTGTCCTCTTGGATATTGCAGGGATAAAGACCCAGCCGCATGGTCCCTCCCTTGTTCCTCACCCCCGCCTGTTCCTGCATCAGGTCGATGACCTTGTGCCTGGATGACGGATGAAACTCCGCACTGTTGGCGTCGGCATATCCCAGCACATTCCTGGCGTATTCCACAATGGCCAGTTGCATTCCCAGGCATATGCCGAAATATGGGGTCTTGCTCTCCCTTGCATAACAGATTGCCCTGATCTTGCCCTCGATTCCCCGGTCCCCGAATCCGCCCGGGACAAGGATGCCCTGGATTCCCTCCATGGTCTCTTCCATGTTCTGGTCCGTCAGTGCCTCGGCGTTGATCCACCGGACCCGGACACTGCACCCGTTTTGAATCCCGCCATGGTTCAGGGCTTCCACGATGCTCAGGTAAGCGTCGTGGAGTTCCACGTATTTTCCCACAATCCCCACGGTGACGCTTTTCACCGGATTCTTGCATCGTTCCACCATTTCCCGCCATTCCTCCAGGTCGGGCGTCCTTTTCTCCATCCCCAGCTTTTCAAGCACCTTTTCCGCCAGGCCTTCTTCTTCCAGCATCAGCGGCACCTCATACAGGATGGAGGCATCCATGTTGGTGATGACGTTTTTCCCCTGGATATTGCAAAAAAGGCCGATTTTATCCTTCAGCTCCCGGGAAATGTCTTCCGAACTCCTGCACACGATGATGTCGGGCTGTATCCCGATGCTCCTGAGTTCCTTGACGCTGTGCTGGGTGGGTTTGGTCTTGAGCTCCCCCGATTTTGACAAATAGGGGATCAGGGTCACATGAATGTAAATCACCCGGTTCCTGTCCAGCTCCATCCCAACCTGGCGGATGGATTCCAGGAAAGGCAAGCTCTCGATGTCCCCCACGGTGCCCCCGATTTCCGTGATGACGAAATCCGACTGCTCCCCCGCCTTGTAGATGTTTTCCTTGATCTCATTTGTGATATGGGGGATGACCTGCACGGTCCCTCCCAGGAAATCACCCCTTCTTTCCTTGTTGATTACCGACCAGTAGATTTTGCCGGTGGTGATATTGCTGTTTCTGTTCAGGTTCTCATCGATGAACCTCTCATAATGGCCAAGGTCCAGGTCCGTTTCCGTGCCGTCGTCGGTGACGAAGACCTCCCCATGCTGATAGGGGCTCATGGTGCCCGGGTCCACATTGATGTAGGGATCGAATTTCTGCATGGTCACGCTGTATCCCCTGGCTTTCAACAGACGTCCCAGGCTGGCGGCGGTGATTCCCTTTCCTAGTCCAGAAACCACTCCTCCTGTCACGAATATATATTTTGCAGACATGAGCAACCTCCCTTGCCATAAATAACCGGTATCCTTGCACCAGTATAAAAACCCAATGCCTCCGGTGCAAACCACCAGGCCTTCAACAATTGATTTCCAGCATGCAGTGCCCTTCCATCCGCGGGATGGTGAACACGATTCCGTCCCCATCCCGGGTGAAAACCATATCCTCCCCTTCCGGAACCATCCGCAGGGTCTTTGCGTTGCCTGGCAGCCGCAGCCGCACCTTCAGGTCGTACAGGGGGATCACATCCTCGATGATGTCCAGTTTTTCCGATTTCCGTTCCGGGATGTAATGAAGCAGATGCAGTACATACCTGCCTTCCTGTTCATTCAGGGCCGTCAGCAGTGTACTGGGTCCGTCGTGCTCCACCAATTGTCCGGGCAACAGCATCCCGATGGCATTCTTCACCAATACCTTCACCCATTTCGGGGATTTGTGATGGTAGGTGAGAAAAACGGGGTGGGCGAAATAGATGGTGTTACGGGTCATGACTGCGGCATCATACGCCTTTTTCCCGCTGGAAGGCGCCTGGTTGTGGGAGCAGAAATGCTTGTAGGAACGGTTGAACAGGGAGGAATTGGCGTCCAGGACTCCCACTCCGGAGCCCGTCGCCCTGACCTCCATGCCCTTGATGTACATGACATGGTCCGTCTCGCAAAGCCCTTTGCCAATTGGTCCGGCCGGCACCACATAGTCTGCAAAATCATTGTTTTGGTATGGCTTTCCTTTCACTGGCAGGCCGGAGTCATCCAGTGTCTCACCGGAAATCTCCACCTGCAGCTCACTGAGGGTGAAAGACTCCTTTGCCGCGTCCATTCCCGATTCATAGGAGGCCAGGATCTTCCCCCCCTCCTCCAGATATGCCTTAAGTTTCCGGTGGAACGCCTCGTCCACCGTGATGCGATCGGGCATGACCAGCAGTTTGTATCTTGAGAAATCCATGTCCGTATCGATGAAGTCGAACTGGCAGGCGCATTGCTCCAGTATCCTGGCCGCTCCGATCTGTGCCTCGGGGAGATGGTCAAGGCCCGAACCCTGGAACTCATCCGGGGTAAACACTCCGATTTCCGTGACAGGTTTTGCGTTTTTGCACCACGCCTCCTTCTTCTCCACCTGTCCGTAGACGCCCCCGATGAGGGAGTAGACAGGACCTGACAGCTTTCCGCCCGGTTCCAGCTGGTCCCCGATGAGGCACTTGGCGTTGAGGGCCAGCATCCGGAAGCACTCGTATTCCAGGGCTTCCCTGTTCTTGAAGGAATGAAAATCACCCCATGTGGTGTGGAATTTCCCCGTATGGGCCAGGCAGTCCTTTCCCAGGTTCCGTGCATATCGCATCACGACGGGGAAATGGATGTAGCCCCACTCCCCTCCAGGCAGGCTCTCCAGCTCGAAATGGGTATAGGGATCCATGGCTTTCCTGGTCTTGTAACTGATATGCCCTGAATTGTAAAACACTAGAATCCCGGGCCTGACTTCCTCTACCAGCGTCGTCATGTTTTTCCGAAATACTGCCAGCACCCCTTCATAATGGCGGGTGCGATCCTCCGCGGACAAGGGGTTGTATCCTTTTTCCCGCATGGATGAAATGCAATATTCGCAGGCGCAGGGTTTTTCCTGCACGATGTCAAAGAAGATCCCGTCGGCATCCAGGGTCTCCAGGACTTCCCGGGTATGCTCTGCAAGGAAAGCCGCATATGGCGTGTTGACGCACAGACCGTGATAAAACCCGGGCTTGAGGGAGTGCTGGAAGACAGGTGACCCGTCCTCGTTCCGCATCAGCCACTCGGGATGCCTGACGGAGGTGTAATAGTCCCACTGGACCGTGATGTAGACCGGCACCCTGATGCCAAGGGCATGGCAGGCGTCGATCTGCTCCTTCAGCAGATTCCTGTGGCCGAGCCCGGGATGGATCCTCTCCGGGAATTTCTCGGATGTGTAGTACATCATGCCGTGGTGGCACCGGGCAAAGCAAGTCACGGATCCCACGTGGGCATCCTTCAGGGTCCTTGCGAATTCCCGGGGGTCGAATTCTCCTCCCACGCCGCCAATCAGCTCGCTGGTATGGAAATCCAGATGAATCTGCCTGAAGTTCAACTCCATGTCATTCCCCTTTAATATATTCCAGGATCTCAAGGATGCAAGGGTCTGCAAATATCTTCGGGGCAAGCATGGTGAAGTTCAGCAGTTTCTGGGTATCCTTGTCCAGGATGCCGTTTTGCTCCAGTCCCATGTCTTTCTTGAAGGCGTTCACCGCCCCAACCGCATTCGCATCATAGGATACGTTCAGTTCCCCCTTGAAATATCCTGCCTCCGACAATATTTTTTTTGCCAGGAACACATCATAGCTGAGCTCGCCTGGCTCATAATCCTTCCGGATCCATATCCTGTTCCTGTTGTCCGCATCAAGATAGGCCACGGCATCCTCCCGGGTTGCGATACCAGGGATGATGTTGTTTGCCCTGCTGATCTCCAGGCCCCTTGCATCCTTGACATGGGATTCCACCATATGCAGGTAGCCGGTGGTCTCGAAAGGCCCCGGCACGATGCCGTTCAGGCGGATATGGTTCATGATGCCGGGGATGTCCGTTCTTCCGGCCTGCACGGCATATTTCATGTATGCGTCATCGGAAAGCACCGGATAGGTTTTCACGTACAGGCTGTTGCCTGCCGTGGGGCTTCCATAAACCATGCCGGTGCCTTTGTCCTCCACCGCCCTGGCGATGATTTCCCCCGCCCCCGCGGTATTCCCGTTGACAGCCAGATGGAATGTGAAGCTGACTTGTTTGAAGGAAGCGTGGAAAGCCTTGTCCCTGACCTGGGCGATCCTTCCGTAGGGAAGAAGCAGGTCAGCCACTGCAGCGGCCGCCTCCACGTTCATGGATATGGAATCCCGCAGATCAAGGATGACATTCCTTACCCGGCTGGCGGAGAAGATTGAAAGCGCCCGGGACACTGTCTCACCGGTCTTTGGCCCGTAATGATGGATGCGGATGAAGCCTGTTTCCTGATGGATGAAAAACTCCACCGCCCCGTACTGGATGTTCTCGGCGTCCAGGAGCAAGGTTCTTGTCTCTCCTGTCCCGGGATCCAGGACGTCCAGTTGGATGCCCCTTGCCTCACCGGCCAGATAATGGTTGAAATCCTTCACGTTCATGAGGGCGAGGCTTTTCCTGTTGGCATTGAAGATGATGTCGCCGGATTTGAGCCCCGCATTGTATGCATTGGATCCCGGGTGGACTGCAGACACCATGAAGCCCTGTCTCACCTTCTCCAGGGCTGCGCCGATCCCGTGGGTTCCTTCCTCCCGGAGGGAGACACTTTCAAAACAGGAGTATGGGGAGGTGCCGGTGAAGAGCCCGTTGAAGGAGGATCCCAGCACCGATTCCCGGTCGATGTCCTCGTTGTACATGCTGCTGATGAAATCATAAAGCTGGTTGAGGTATCCCTCATCCACACGGATGACGGAAGCAGACAACACACTGGAAAAGAGGACCGAGGCGATGAGGAGCAGACTAAGAACCTTCCATGTTTTTTTCATGTCATTCCACCTCCCCCACCTGCTGGAATGCTTTTTCCAGCTGGATGTCCGTGCCGATGATGGCAGGTAAAATCCTCAGGTTGAGTGCGGCCTGCACGGCATGGTCGAGGCCCTCTCCGGAAGGTAGCCCCTCGTCTTTTCGGAAAAGCCTGACGGCTTCCTCCATTTTCCCGTCATAATGGTCACCGGGCGCTCCCGAATCGTAGCCCAGGGCCTGCAATATGGCTTTCGCCTTTTTGATCTCTTCATCCCGCATCCCCGGACCGTATTCATCCAGGGACTGAAGGGCTTTGCCGATGCCGGCTCTTAAGACAGTGGGGCCGTCATAGGGAACAAGGATATGGGGGCGGATGCCGGTCAAGTTGATCCTGGTTTCCTTTGGTGTGACATATTCCCCGATGGTGATCTTCGCGGCACCCAGGATTTCATGATCCTGCAGGGTGATTCCGTTCATGGCAAGCATGTTGTTTAATACCAGCATGCTCCTGCTCCCGTACAGGTTGGCATACCGCTCGAACACCTCCGGTGTCATGAGCTCATAGGAGGACTGTACAAGGCTTTTTCCGAAGCTGGTCTCCCCCATCAGCACTGCCCGTCCGTTGTCCTTCAGGGCGCCTGCCAGGATCTCCGATGCGCTGGCGGATTTCTTGTTCATGAGCAGGACCACATTGTAGGGGATCTCCTTCTCATCGGCCAGGTAAGCCAGGTTCAGGTAGCCAGGGAATTTATAATAGATCTTGGTGATGATCTCATTGGAAAGCAGCTGGTTGGCCACATTCAGGGCCCCGTACACCGAACCTCCCCCGTTGTCACGGATGTCGATGACAATATTGATGATCTTTGCGTCGTCAATCTTCAACAAAGCCTTCACAAATTCCTCAGGGGTGTTGTTGGTGAAGGAGGAGATGCTGACATATGCGGTATCACCGGCCATGAACATGTTCACCGTGGTAATGGTGATGCTTTTTCGGACGATGTCCATGCGGATGATGTCTCCCCCCCCGTCTCTCAGGATCCCGATTCTCACCACCGTGTCTTCAGGTCCCCTGACCTTTGAGGCAATGTATTCCAGGGTCCTTCCCCGGAAGGAAATGCCGTTGGCCTCCACCAGGATGTCCCCGGGCTTCAGGCCCGCATGGTATGCAGGGGAATGGATAAAGACGTTCTCCACCAGGGCCCCTTCCTCCAGCTGGGACATGGAGATTCCGATTCCAACGTATGTGGCATCGATATAGGTCTCCATCTCACTCCTGTATGTCCGGACTTCCTGGAAATAGGTATAACGGTCGGTGTTGTCGAAGGCTCCTTTGATCATATTGGGGAAGGTGTTTTCCACCGGAAGGTATTCATAATGGTTCTGGGTCACCAGGTCCACATAGGCCTGGATTCTACCGCTGTCCCGGGTCCCTAAGACCCGGGTCGATCCCAGGATGAGCACAGTGACCAACATCAGTGCCATGATTATCGGCAGTGCTTTCCATATTTTCCTGTTGTTCATAGGATACTCCTTTACATCTTCTCCGGCGCCTGGATGCTCAGTACCTCCAGGACGTTCCCGATTACGGTCTTCACGGCTTTCACCAGGGAAAGCCGGGCGTAGAGGAGAGGTTCCTCTTCCCCTTTGAGCCTGCAGGCATTGTAGAAACTGTGGAACAATCCCGCCAGGTCCACCACATACCTCGTCAGCCGGCTGGGCTCCAGGGTCAGGGCGCTGGCTGTCAGCTCATCAGGGTACTCGCAGAGTTTCCGGATCAGATCCTTTTCCTGGGACATGGAGAGCAGGGTCAAATCAATGGTTTCCGGATGGCGGTCCAGGTCACAGCCCTCCTCATTCAGGATCCTGAGCATGCTGCAGATCCTGGCATGGGCGTACTGCACATAGAACACCGGGTTCTCATTGCTTTTCCTGACAGCCAGATCCAGGTCGAAATCCAGGTGGCTGCCCGATGACTTGGTGTTGAAAAAGAACCTGGCGGCATCCACACCCACCTCATCCAGCAAGTCCTCCAGGGTGATGGCCTTGCCCGTCCTTTTGGACATCCTGGCCACCTCCCCGTTCCTCAGGAGCCTGACCAGCTGGAAAACCACGATGTCGATTCTTTCCCTGTCGATGCCGATGCATTCCACCGCCCCTTTCATCCGTTGCACATGGCCGTGATGATCGGCACCCAACAGATCGATGACCCGGTGGAATCCCCGCTCATGGAATTTGTTCCAGTGATACGCGATGTCCGCGGCAAAATAGGTGGGGATCTGGTTGCCTCTAACCAGGACCTCGTCCTTTTCCACACCCATGGCCGGGCCTTTCAGCCACAGGGCCCCGTCATATTCCACGGTATGGCCTTTTTCCTTCATGTAGTCGATGGCTTTTTGCACATCCCCGGATTCATGGAGGATCTTCTCGCTGAACCACACGTCATATTCGATCCCGTAGCGCCCCAGGGTTTTTTTCATGTTCCCGATGTTCCTGGGCAGGGCATCATCCACGAGGATTCTTCTTCTCTCCTCCGAGGGCTTGTCCATGAGATCCTCCTGCCCCGAGCGGATATATTCCAACACATGCTCCCTGATGTCCTCCCCCTGGTAACCGTCCGCGGGGAACTCTACCCGATCCTCCCCCAGCTTTTCCTGCAGGTACCGCGCCTCCAGGGAAAGGCCGAATTTCTCGATCTGGTTGCCCGCATCGTTGACATAGAATTCCTTGGTCACTTCATATCCCGACTTCTCGAGGACTTTGGCGATGAGGTCGCCCAGGGCGCCCCCCCTTGCATTGCCCATGTGCAGCGGGCCGGTGGGGTTTGCACTCACGAACTCCACCATGACCTTCCTGCCTTTTCCCATGTCGGAGGAGCCGTAGGATGATCCTTGCCGGATCACTTCCTCCAGCCCCTCGTACAGCCATTGGTCGCTCATGCAAAAGTTGATGAACCCCGGAGGGGCCCACTCCACGCTTTCGATGTACGAATCCCCGATCTGCATGCCTTCCACCAGCAGGCTGGCGATTTTAGCCGGCGCCATCCTGGCCTGTCCGGCAAGCACCATGGCGATGTTGGTGGAAAAATCCCCGTGGCTCTTTTCCTTCGGGACCTCTATGGTGATTTCCGGAAGCCTACTGCCCTGCATTCCCAGCGTCTTTGAAAAGGCGTCCTCAATGATTTTTCCTATCTGTGTCCTTGCGATATCCCTCATGTATGCCATCGGGGTCAAACCTCCCTGATCTTCATGCTGAAATTATTCCTGCTTCCTTTGTTGTCGAAGGCGTCCATCTCATAGATGATCTCCAGTTCCCCACCATTGTCGTCCACCCGGATGTCCAGGTCCCTGGCGACGATGTTTATGGTGAAAACCCCGTATTCCGTGGAATAATGGGAAACACTTTTTTGCCCTTTCTTGAACATGAAACTGGTGTTCACGGATCCCTTCCTTCGCATGGTCACCGAGTCCTTGTCGATTTCCAGGGTGGTGGTGGTCCCATCCATCCCCGTCATCCGGGATTCCTGGTATGAGACATAGTACACATCCCCTATCCTGGAGTATTTTCCCTCGGTGATGAATTCCATGGGTTCCCCTCCGCTTTGCCCGGAAATCCCTTTCAATGATATGAGAACATCCTTGTCCATGTTATTGTTCAAAACCTTTCTATGTCGATCTTTTGGATGTTTGAAACCTCTTCATCAAGAATGGCCTTGCTCATCCTGATGAATTTTTCCACACTGTCGCTGGTGTAAAGCACGGTGCTTCCCACATCCCGCCCTGCTTCCAAGCCAAGGTCGGTAAGAATTTCCCGGGTCTTTCCCGCCACGGACCGTGCCGAATTGATGAGCTTCACTCCACTTCCCATGACCTTCTGTATGATGCCTTCGATGAGGGGATAATGGGTACATCCCAGAATCAAGGTATCCACGCCCTGTGTTTGCAAATCCTCCAGGTAACCCTGGGCAACGGTCTCCACAACCTTGCTGGTCCAAAGGTCCACCGACTCCTCCACCAGCGGAACGAACAACGGGCAGCTCTTTGAAAAAACAGCCGTCCCGGGACTCATTTCCCGGATTGCCATCTCATACGCCTTGCTCCGGATGGTGGCGTCCGTCCCGATGACCCCCAGTCTCCCGTTCCGGGTGGCGGCTATGCCGCTTTCGGCCCCCGGGCGGATGACTTCCGCCACCGGGAGTGGAAAAGACCGGGTGATCTCATCCATGGCATTGGAACTGGCGGTATTGCAGGCGATGACCACCGCCTTGACACCCTGCTCCAGCAGGAAGCGGATGTTCTGGAAAGAGAACTCCACGATGGTGGACTGGGACTTGGTGCCGTATGGGGCCCGTTTGCTGTCCCCGAAATAGATGATGTCTTCCCGGGGCATGATTTTCCTCAGTTCCTTCAGTACCGTCAGTCCGCCCAGTCCTGAATCAAAAACGCCAATGGGTTTATTGTTCATTTCTCATGACCTCTTCGTAATCCAGCGTAAAGGTGTAGCGCTTCTTTTTTTCCAGCGCCAGCTGGATGAGGTTGCCAATGAGTTCCCTGTATGCCATGCCTGTCCTGGCCATCAATTTGGGATACATGCTGATGTCGGTGAACCCCGGCATGGTGTTGATTTCGTTCATGATGGGGGATCCGTTTTCCGGCAGGAAAAAGTCCACCCGGGCCAAACCGTAGCAATCCAGCGCCCGAAACGCCTCCAATGCATATTCCTGTATCCGTTTCCCTGTTTCGGGGGGGATGTCCGCCGGCACGATGGTCAGGGATTTCCCATCCACATATTTGGCGTTGTAGTCATAAAATTCATTGGAGGCGATGACTTCCCCCGGTTCGCTGGCATAGGCATGGGTATGATTTCCGTAAACGGCACATTCCAGTTCCCTGCCCCCGATGCATTCCTCCACCAGGATCTTCCTGTCCAGCCTGGAGGCCAGATCCAGGGATTTCCTCAAACCTTCCCTGTCCTTCGCCTTGGACACTCCCACCGAGGACCCGCTGGAGGAAGGTTTCACGAACATGGGGTATGGGAACATGCCCTCCGCCTTACTGATGGAATCATCCATTCCCTCCTGGATCTGGTCACAGGTCAGGCAGAGATGGTCCGCCTGGGGAATGCCCCGGGAACGAAGAACGGCCTTGGCCATGTCCTTGTCCATGCAGAGGGCGGAGGAAAGGACACCGCATCCGACATAAGGGATGTCGCAAAGTTCCAGGAATCCCTGGAGGGTCCCGTCTTCCCCGTTGGTCCCGTGGATCAGCGGGAACACCACATCCACCTCGTTCTCCCGAAACACCGCCCTGCTCAGTTCCGCCTTTTTCTTGATCAGCATGTTCTCCGTCTTTTTGATTTCCCCGCAGAAGGCGTCCAGGTTCTCAAAAGAGACATCATAAATGAAAAACCCGTTTTTCTTGGTGATTTCGAACAGCTTCACCTTGTATTTTTCCCCGTCGATCTCCCTGAGCACGCATGAAACAGAGTTTCTGGATACCTCATGCTCGGTGGAGACCCCGCCAAAGAGGATTCCCACGCTTATTTTTTCCACGACAGCCTCCGTTTAATCATTGACATGGCAACGGGTGATTTCCCCGTAATATACCACATGGTAGTCATTGTTGTTCCGATAGAACAGGTCCTTGACCTTGTCCCCGATGAGTCCCGGTTCCATCGCCTGCTTGTAGATGGTCTTGCACTCGAAATGAATGCCGCATTTGTCGATGCAGGGGGTCTTGACTGTGAAGGACTCCACGGGCTTGAATCCGCATTCGTCGAACTTGTCGATGTTCCTTCCGCTTTTCGTCCCGCAGATGACCAGTTCCCTGGCCAACTCTCCCTGTTGCGGGAAGCTGACCGTGAACTCCCCCGCCTTTTCAATCAGGTTGTAGGTATGCCTGGAGTAACGGACCATGACGGTCAGCACCGGTTTGGACCACAGGATCCCGGCGGTCCCCCATCCGATGGTCATGGTGTTGATTTTTCCGTCATAACAAGTGGTCAGAAAAGCTCCGCCTTTGCCCAGTTGCTCCATGGCCTGCTTCAAAACATCTGTGTAATTGACTTCTTTATGCATACTTTCACCATCCATCATCAAATCATTCATACATTATACCATAACATTTTCCCGCTGGTTCAACAAGATGCTCACCCGTTCAGTTCCGCGCCAACGATGTAGTCTGTCCCTGCCATTTTTTCCATGAGCCGGCTGAAATCCATCTTGGGCTCCTTGCACACCAGCTCATATTTGATCTGGGTCTTTCCGGCTTCGCTCTTGAAGGATATGATCTTGGCAATCCGGTAGCCTTGCCCTTCGATGAGCTCTGCCGCTTCCTTTTCGTGCCCTTGCATCAGCCTGACGGTGATGGCCGTCCTGCTTTTTGTAATCTTGCACAGGATGGAATTTTCAAAACTGCGCAGGAAGGTCAGTGTCCCGAAAATAAGCAGAGTGGCTATTGTTGCCATGAAATAGTACCCGATGCCCACCGCTAGGCCGATGCATGCGACCGCCCAAAGACTGGCCGCAGTGGTCAACCCTGTGACCCTGAACCTGTCACGAAGAATGGTTCCTGCTCCCAGGAATCCGATTCCGCTGATGACCTGGGCGCCGAGCCGTGCCGGATCCAGGTTCACGATGCCGGAAAAACGGGTGAGCATGAACTCTGATGTGACCATCACCAGGGCGGCTCCCACGCAGACAAGGATGTGGGTGCGGAATCCCGCAGGCATTTTCCTGTACTCCCTCTCATATCCGATCAGTCCCCCAAAAATCATGGCGCACACGATACGGATGACCACTTCCCATTCAAACACCATTTCAGTCACCTCCGAATAAACTTTCCGCAATGGCTTCCCAGGCCTGCTCATTGCCTTGGGACAATTCCCATATGCTGACCCCTGCCAACCCGTATTTCACTGCCAGGCCAGCCTTGAGGGCCACGCTCCTTTCATCCTCCAGCCATAAATGATATACCGCGCCCTCCTGTGTATACCTGGCGTAGTACTGGCCGCTGGAGTTCTCCCAGGACACGGTGGCCCCTTTTTCCTCGAGTAGTTCCTTTCCCCGGTCCATGGTGATGGATGCAATGTTCCGGGTCCTGCCATCCTTGACTTCCCATACCCTGGTATAGAACGGGATTCCCAGCACCAGCTTGCTGCTCTCCACGAATTCCAGTGTTCTCCTCAGCCGGTTCTCCACCCAGGACAATTGCGCCTGGGAACCGGCCACGGGGGAAGAGGACCAGTGCTGGTCATAGGTCATCACCATGACATAATCGCTGACTTCCGACAAGGCCTTATGGTCGTAGCAGAGGGAATAGGTGTCCGAACCGTCGGGGACCCCGACATCGATGGATATGATCAATCCCATTTCCCCGGCCAGCGGCCGCAGTTCCCGCATGAACTGGGTGAGGACGTCCTTGTCCGAGCGATAGACATTCTCAAAGTCCACGTTGATCCCCTGGAAGCCGTACAGCTGCGCATAGGCCAGGAGCTGGCGGATGACCTGCTCCCTGGCATCCGTGTCGTTGAGGAAGGCGCTGGTCATCTCGATATCGTTGAAGGTGTTGTTGATCAGGGGCCATACCTGGTATCCCAGTTCCGTCGCACGGTTGACATAGGAGATGTCCGCCCGGCTGTCGATGGAGCCGTCGGCGTTAATAACCGTGAACCATGTTGGGGACAGGACATTGAGCGCGGCGAATGCCTTCATCCTGTCCGCCGGGGGCGTCACCCTCTGGATGTATTGCCAGGCCAGCACCACCGTCGCCGGGGTCTTTTCGAGCTCCCGTACAAGGTCGATCTCCAGTCGGATGCTTCTGATGACGGTATACATATACCGGGACTCCACATAACCAATGATGCCTTCCCGGGTTCTGACCTTCATCCAGAGGGACGAGGTCTCCAGGACCGTCACCATGTTGTCCAAGGGGTCGTATTCCTTGTAGATCGGCTCCTTGATGGACGGCCCTTTCCGGACCGCACCATCCTCATTCAGAATATGGCCTTCATGGCGGTGGTTTTTCCACCGGTCGATGATGACCACCCGGTGTTCCTCATCAATGACCTGGATGTCGATCTTGAACAGCTCCAAAAAAACCATCACCGGGACATACAGGGTATCCCCGATGTGCCTTGAAGAGACATCCAGGTCGAAGGGCTCCAAATTCACGAAAGCCTCCAGCTCCTCGTCGGCGATCCGGATCAGTTTGTCGGGTGTGGTGATGGTGAGCTTTGCCCTCTGGTCGTCATAAAAAATTGTCTCGTCAATATAGTCCTTGATGAAATCAAAGGGCAACAGCACCTCGTCGTCCACCAACACCGGCTCCCCGTAGCCTTTTACGAGCTCTCCCTCAAATACCAGGTTCACCCGGTCCCTGACCAGGAAATCCTCTTTCCGTGTCTCAGGGGAATATTTTTCGGTGATGTATCCCACGGTAAAAAATGCCAGTCCGGTGACGGATAAGGCAAACAAGGCGGTTGTGAAGATCACCAGGATTTTTCTCATTTTTTGTTTCCGTTCCCTACTCTTTTACTTTATAATCCGTGTGTTTTTTGACATACTCCACCATTGTTGCGTCAATCGGAAAATAGACGACGGTTTTTTTTTCGTCATAATGGATGACTCCGTACATCAGGCCATCGGGCCTGCCGAACACGCCCTTTGGGATCTCCTGCCGGGATTCCTGGAAAAAAGCACCGGAATCCTCCGGCTTGATGAAAGAAAAGACATCAAAGTCATTCAGACTGGCATTGAATACCCGCTTACGCCATTTCTTGCCTGTGATCCGGTCTATGGTGAGGGCGTTGTCCACGAAAACATACTCGTATTCTACGCTCCGGGAAAGGATGACCCGATAGGCCAGATACCACAGGACCAGGTATACGACGGGAAAATAGGTGTTCACACTCCTGACGAAGAGGACGCCCACGGACAACAGGATCGTTGCCGTCACCGTCAGCAGGATGATGCCTTGATCCTCCTGTGACTTCTCCTTGACAACGCGCCTTTCCAGGAAATGCTCCATGGCGGTCCCTCCTTCGTTGAGTTCATTTTATCACAAAAAGGAGGGTCATGATAAAGGATTATAGAAGAGGAATCAAATCTTTCACGCTGTCTCGCACCAGGTCCGGGCGGATGGACGACCTGTCCAGAAGGGCCCGGTCCGTGGCTCCAGTCAGGACCAGCACCGACATGGCACCGTTGTCCGTCCCGATGGCAATGTCCGTTTCCAACCGGTCCCCGACAAAGACCATTTTGTCCCTGCCCACACCGGTTTTTTCCTCGATGGCCTCCACCGTGTGCCTGGAGGGCTTTCCCATCACCAGCGGCACCTTTCCCGTGGACTCAGTGAACATTTTGATCATGGAACCGCAATCCGGCATCAGCCCATTCTTCACCGGGCAATTGACGTCCGGATGGGTCGCAATGAAAAAGGCCCCGTTCCTGATGAAGGTACATCCCTTGTATATCTTCTCATAGGTCAGTTCCGTGTCGAATCCCAAGACCACCCCATCCGGGTCCTCCTCCGTCAGGATGATCCCTTCTTTCTCAAATCCCCTTTTCAGCATCCGTGTGCCGATGAGGTAGATTTTTTGGCCGGGACAATGTCTTTTCAGATAACCGATGGTGACATCCCCGGAACTAAAGAGACTGTCCCGGTTGGCCTGTACGCCCAGGTCAGAGAGTTTCTGAATATAGTCATCCATGGCTTTGGAGGAGTTGTTGGTGAAAAAAAGGAATCTTTTCCCCTTTCTTCCGATTTCCTCCAGCAGCTCCCGTGCTCCGTCGATGAGGGTGTTCTCGAGGTAAAAGGTCCCGTCCATGTCCAGGACGAGAAGCTCCTTGCTTTTCAAATCATTCATTCCGCATGTCTCTCCTTGCTGCGATGATCATGGCGCATTCCATCCTTTTCTTTTGCAATGTGCAATGGTCCTGGTCGGGTTTTTTGATGTCCCCGTTTTTGAAATATGCCAGGGCATGGCAACCTCCCGAGCACAAAAACCTGGCCCAGCATTCCTTGCATTCCTCCTTGTTCAGGACGTTGGCGCTCCTCATTTCCTCCATGAGCGCGGTATTGTGTATCCCGTTGAAGACATCCCCCAGTCTGAACGCCTCCATTCCAGCGAACTGATGGCAGGCGTACAGGGAGCCGTCCGGGACAACGGCGGCATATTCAAAGCCCGCCCCACAGGAGCTGATCCTCTTGTACACGCAGGGACCATGATAAAGGTCCAGGTTGAAATGGTAGAACCGGTACTCTTCCTGCCGGGCATATTCCATGGCGAATTCCTCGTATTCCTTCAGGATGACTGCCAGCTCCTCCCGGTTGAATGCAAAGGCTCCCCCTGTGACGGGCTCGATGGAGATCTCCCGGAAGCCTAGGTCGGCCAGGTGCCTGATATCCTCTGAAAAATCCAGATTCTCCCGGGTGAAGGTGCCACGGATGAAATAGGAGCCTTTTTTCCTGTCAGCCAGGATCCTGCGGATGTTCCCCAGGACCCGGTCATAGGATCCCCTGCCGTTTTGGTAGCGCCTCATCCTGTCATGGGTCTCTTTGCGTCCGTCCAGGCTGAGGACAACATTGTCCATGTGCCTGTTGATGAAAGCAAGGATCTCATCGTCCAGGATGGTTGCATTGGTGGTCAAAGTGAAATGCACCTGCCTGTCTTTTTGTCTCTCCAGTGCATATTCCACGGTCTTTTTGACGACCTCAAAGTTCATCAGGGGCTCCCCCCCGAAAAAATCCACTTCCACATGTTTCCTGGAAGAGTTTTCCAGAAGGAAATCAATGGCTTTCTGTGCCACATCCAGGGGCATCTTTTCCCTGGCGTCCCCATACTTTCCCTTGTCCGCAAAACAATAGCTGCATCGGAGATTGCAGTCATGGGCCACGTGGAGGCAGAGGGCTTTCATATCCAGTCCTTGTTTTTCCGCCGTACGATCCGTCTTCAGATCCGGAAACGGGGAGAACAGGCTGCCTTCCTCCATCAGGGCGTCCAGTTCCGCCACGGCCTCATCCAGCTGGATTTCACTGTACCTGTCCCTGAGGAGAATGCGGCCTTCCAGGATGTCGTCTTTGTCTTTTGCATTCTTCAGGAGTTCAAAAGTCACATCATCAAGAATGTGAACAGCGCCGCTGTTCACATCCAAAACCACTCTTATATCGTCCTGCTGAAAAACATGAATCACGTTCCCTCGTCCTCAGAACATATTCCTGGCATAGGCTGCCGCCTGGCGGATGGCTTCCTGGTGCCTCGGGCAGACCGCATTGGTCGCATGGGTCCTGCTGAGGGTAAAGTGCAGGTCGAAGTGGCCTTCCATCCCGTTGCCCTTCACTGCATCCAGGTTGGCCCCTGTCCCGTAGCCGCCGCTCCTGTTGGAAACCCAGGCGTTGGCAGCCAGGTCATCACGTCCTGCATGGGGCATCCCTGCCATTGAGGCGGCGATGACATGTCCGTGAACAAACACCAGGACCGCTCTTCTGTCCCAGGACCAGGTGCCCCCGTATATCTGTCTCATGATGGCGGTGTCCTGGGCGGTCAGGGTCTCCACGTCGGCATGGTTGTATCCGTAGGTCCTCTTGATGTAGAAGCTTCTTCCCGTTCCCACGTCATATATCCTGGCGGTGTCCCCGAGCTTGAAAAAATTCTCCACTCCGCCAAACCATCTCATGGTCAGGTCTTTGACATAGGTGTTCTCAATTTTGACGGCTTCCTTCGAGGCCAGTACTTTACTGATTGTCTCCAGCGTCTCCTTGCCTGCGATTCCGTCCATTGCGAGTCCGTAGTCCGCCTGGAATTTTATCACGGCATTGGCGGTGATATCCCCGTAGGATCCCGTGATTGCGTAATCGTAATGCCCCAGGCTCGCAAGGGCCCTTTGCAGGATGCTCACACTCCTGCCCGAGGCATTGGTCTTCATGTCCCCCTGGAGGAACAAATCCTCCAGCACCCGTTCCACAAGGGTGTTGATCAGGGACGCCGTCCGCTCCCCAATCCTGCCATCGGGAACCAGCCCGAAGCTCATCTGGAAAGATTGCACCGCTTCCGTGGTGATCACCCCGTAATATCCGGTGGCATTGTAATCAAAAATACCAAGGAGTTTCAATTTTGACTGATAAATCCTGACATTGTCCCCATTCATTCCCTGACTCAGGAAGGCCTCACCATTGTTGTTGTCGGAAGCGGTCTCAACTGCGGACTGTGCCGTCTGTACAACAGCCTGCCCGGCAATCATTTCCTGGATCTTGCTGAAAGTCATCGATCCGGCTATCCCGTCAGGATCCAGACCGGTTGCCTTCTGGAATGCAATCAAAGAGGTCTCCGTTATTTCTCCGAAATAGCCTGTGGGATCCACATGAAAAAACCCGAGCTGAAGAAGATCGTGCTGTAACTGGTATACCTGCTCACTTTCCATTCCGCGTCGGATAAGGCTTGCATTCACTTGCAATGGCATAAAGAAAAAACATATGACCACCAATGCAGCAATCCATCTCACGATGCCCTTTTTCATTCCATATCCCCCGTTGCACTTTCTTTTGTAAAAAAACCTACCTGTTTCTTCTGATTATGTTCATTCTATTATATATGCCATCAAATATCCAGCTTTATTTGAAAATATATCCCGCCGGTCATTTTTTTAAGGCCTGTTCCACGACCGTCATTGAAAAAATCCAGGAAAGAATATAGAATGGAACAGGGGGTGAATCCATGAAATGTGCCATCGGCCAGGACAGCCACAAATTCTGTGACGATCCAAAAAAAAAGCTTCTTCTCGGAGGGGTGGAGATCCCGGGGCACCGGCCCCTGGAGGGGAACAGTGATGCAGATGTGGTCCTGCATGCCCTGACCAATGCCGTCTCGGGTATCACCGGGGTCATCATTCTCGGGGAACACGCCGACAGGATGTGCAAAGACATGAAAATAACGGACAGCTCCTGCTATCTGAAAGAAGGGTTGCGCCACCTGGGCTTCCATTCCATATCCCATGTGAGCTTTTCCATGGAATGCGCCACACCCGTGTTGGCGCCGCATATCCCAAACATCCGGGAATCCGTTGCCTGCCTGCTGGGCATTGATGTCTCCTGCGTGGGGATCACCGCCACCAGCGGGGAGGGCCTGACCTCATTCGGCCGGGGGGAAGGGATTCTCTGCACCTGCATCATCACGGTGGCTTAATACCGCTTCCGCGACAACCAAATCGAAATCCGTGGTTATTTTCATGTTGCTCTCATCCGACGGGACAATGAACACGGGATGCCCCAACGCTTCCGCCAGTGATGCGTCATCCGTCGCCCGGACGAAGCCTGATGATGCTGTTTTCATCATTTTTTCCGCCAGTCCGTAACGAAAAGCCTGGGGAGTCTGTATGAGGAAGGCCTGCCTTCGGTCCGGCGTACTTTTGACAAACCCCTGGCTATCGGCCAGCTTGACAGTGTCCTTTGACGGGATTCCGGCCACTGCGGCCCCGTGCTCCGCACAGGCCCCGATGCAGTCCCTGATGAGTTTTTCCGTGACAAAGGGCCTGGCTCCGTCATGGACCAGTACCATGTCCGTATTCTTTTCCAAAACCCTGAAGGCATTGGCAACCGAACCGGTCCTGTCATCCGCTCCAGCCACCGCCTTTACCTTTGACGCAAAGCCATGTTTCCGGATCATGCCTGCATACCTGGCCATATGCTCTTTTGGCAAGGCCACCACTATCTCATGGATTTCCGGCATGGCAAAAAAAACACCAATGGTCCGGATCAATACCGGTATTCCCTGGATGTTGAGAGAGCATTTGTCCCCATGGCTTTTCATCCTGGAGGATTTTCCTGCTGCCGGGATGATGACACTTGCCTTCATATCATTTGACCCTGGCGAAAACAAGCCTTCCGGCGGATGTCTGCATGACACTGGTGACCACCAGCTCCACATCCATCCCGATGAATTCATTCCCCTTGTCCGCCACCACCATGGTCCCGTCCTCCAGGTAGCCGATGCCCTGCCCGTTTTCCTTGCCCTTTTTCACGATGTTGATCTTTATTTCCTCCCCGGGCAGCGTCATCCTTTTCACACTGTTCGCCAGATCGTTGATGTTGAGCACCCGGATTCCCGTCACGGCGGCAACCTTGTTGAGGTTGTAATCCACAGTAAGGATTGCACCGGCGGTTTTGCTGGCATATTTCATGAGTTTCACATCGGTGTCCAGGGCCAGGTCATCGAACTCTGTCTCGACGATGTCCATGCTTTTCATTTTTTCCTTGAGCTTCTCCAGAATCTCCAGGCCTCTTTTCCCGCGGCTCCGTTTCATCGGGTCCCCGCTGTCCGCCAGGGTATGGAGTTCCTTGACGATGAAGAGGGGCACCACGAAAAGCCCGTCCAGAAAGCCCGTCTCGAAAACATCCATGATCCTGCCGTCGATGATGGCACAGGTGTCCAGGATCTTACTGCCGCTTCTTTTCCGGTTGGCTTTGAAATTCTCCAGGCTGATCTCGTCTTTTTTTGAAATGGCGAAATACATGCCGCCCATGCCCAGAAGAATGTTGAGCACCACTGCAAGGGGTCCCCCGATGATGTCGATGTTCCGAAACGGGATGGCCGCGAGGTTGGCGATGACAAGGCCTGCGATCAGTCCCACGCCGCCGATGAGCATATCGTAGAAGGAAAGCTTCGTGGCGGTGTGCTGGGCTTTGCCCATCAGCTTGTTGATGGCCAGGAATGTCCTGCCTGAGATGTAGTACATGAACAATGCAGAGGCCAGACCAAAGAACCCGTACAACGGGTATTTCCAGAATGACTCATCCGGAAAAAGGCCGATGATCATTGTATGGACGACGGTGAGTCCTGTGAGGAATCCAAGGAGTCCAAAAAACAACCGAAACAACTTAAAAAGCATGAAGCCTCTCCTGTCAATGATCTACGATGATGTTGGCAAGGATTTTTTCCGCCTGGTCGGTGTTGATTTTTTTTGCTATCACTATCTCGCTGAGAAGGATCTGCTTGGCACTGGTGAGCATCTTCCGTTCTCCTGTGGACAACCCCTTGTGCTTGTCCCGAATCATGAGCCCTTTCACCACATTCGCCACTTTCAGGATGGAACCGCTTTTCAGCTTCTGCATGTTCTCCCGGTAGCGCTTGTTCCAGTTGACCACGTCATCGCATTCCATTTTCCGAAACTCCTCGATCAGGTCATTGGCTTCCTGTTCCGTGATGACATCCCTGACGCCCACACTGTCCACGGCACTCACGGGAATCATGACTTCCATTTCTCCCACGGTCATCTTCAATTTATAATAGTTCTTGGTGACGCCAAGAACATGCCTTTCCACCAGGCCTGTGATTTCTCCCGCCCCATGGAGAGGGTATACGATTTTATCTCCTATTTTATACATGGTTTTCTCCAATCTGACCTTCATTATACCCGAAATGAGCCTTTCTGTCAAAAAAAGGATTCACTGGAAAAGGACCTCAAATGCTCTTTTTATATGGTCCACGGCATGGATGACAAGGGTCTTGGAAGCCTTTCTGGCCTGGGCCAGATTGGCCGACGGAATGACGGCAACCTTGTACCCCAGCTTCTCCGCTTCCCGGACCCTCTTGTCGATGTTGCTGACCCCCCGGATCTCACCCGTCAACCCCACCTCCCCCATGACCACCAGGTCGTCGGCGACGGGGAGGTTCTTGAAACTGGATCCGATGGCACTGATCACCGCCAGGTCACAAGCCGGTTCGGAAACCTTCAGGCCGCCTGCGGCGTTGACATAGGCATCGCAATTGGCAAGCTTCAGCCCCAGAATCTTCTCCAGGACCGCTGCCAGCATGATGACCCGGTTGTTGTCCACTCCTGTGGACATCCTCCTGGGCATCCCGAAGGGACTCGCGCTCACCAGGGCCTGTATCTCGCACAGCATGGGCCGGGTCCCCTCCATCACGGGTATCACGCAGGATCCCGCCGCATGGCGGCTTTTCCCGGACAGGAACAGCGCGGAGGGGTTGGCCACCTCAGCCAATCCTTCCTCCAGCATCTCAAACACCCCAATCTCGTTGGTGGATCCGAACCGGTTCTTCACCGCCCGCAGGATTCTGAAACTGCTGCTTCTGTCTCCCTCGAAATACAGGACCGTGTCCACCATGTGTTCCAGGATCCTGGGGCCGGCCAGTGTGCCATCCTTGGTGACATGGCCCACCAGGAACACGGAAGTGTTGATTTTCTTGGCTGTCTGGATAAAAGCCTGGGCGGCATTGCGGATCTGGGTCACACTGCCCGGGACCGAGGGCACCTGGCTGCTGGAGACTGTCTGGATGGAATCAATGACAACGATCTCGGGTTTTTTATCCTCCATGCAGTCGCAGATGCTTTCCACATCCGTCTCCGAGGCAAACAGGATGTTTTCTTTCACGACCCCCAGTCTCTTCGCCCGCATGCCGATCTGGCTGATGCTTTCCTCCCCGGAAAAATACAAGACCTCGGTCCCCACCTCCACGCTTTTGCATAGCTGAAGGAGGATGGTGGATTTGCCGATGCCGGGATCTCCTCCCACCAGAATGATGGATCCCCTGACCACGCCTCCGCCCAGCACACGGTTCATCTCCCCGATGCCCGTGTCGATCCTGTCGGAAGATTCGGAAGAAAGGCCTGAAAGGCCCGTGAGGACTGTTTTTCGCACCTCTGTTGTACCCGATGCCTTTTCAGTCACGGTCTGGCTTAAGGTGTCCCATTGGAAACAGGACGGGCATTTTCCCATCCATTTCATGGTCTCATATCCACATTCCTGACAGATGAATCGGGTGCTGGTTTTTGCCATGATTATCTCACCACCAGTCTGACAAGCATGTTCTTGATCAAGTCGGCCCGGACCTTGTCCCGGTTGATGACCTCCACGTTTTTTAAGGATTTGTCGTTCACGGCGGCTTTGATCAAAAGACCGTCCCTGGGGGAAATGATCTCATAGTCAATGAAATTGTCGATATAGAGGTTGGCGGAATGCTGGGAGACAACCTCCCCCATGGACAGGATGACATGCATCAGGTAGTCGGTGGGCTTGGCATTGGAAAGGCTCCGGATCCGTATGTAGCCTCCGCCTCCCCTTCTGCTCTCCACGAAATATCCCCTTTCGGAATTGAAACGGGTGGATATCACATAATTGATCTGGGAAGGCACGCAATTGAACTGGCTGGCAAGCTCATTCCGCTGGATCTCGATTTCCCCTTCCGTATCATTGATCATCCCCTTGATGAATTCCTCAATCAAATCGCTCAATCGTGCCATATCGAAACCTCATAAATTGATTTTGACTAACCTTGACTTTATTATATCCGAAGGGAACACGAAAAACAACCCCTCTCCGGCCGGAGAGGGGTTGTCAAAACTTTTTTCCCTTATTTCTTTTTTCTTCTGGAAAGGCGCACTATGGCAAGGACCGCCAAAGCCACCATGCCCATCACGATGAATACGGGAATCAGTCCCGCCATGACGATTAAGACTTCACCAAGGAATCCGACGGAGCTTTTCATGTTCTCCCAGACCCTTTCAAAGAAACCCATGGGTTTGGCAAGGGCCGATGTCTCGTCTGGATGCTGTTCCTTGATCTCAACATATACCGTTGAGAATTCGATCCTGTCGTCCCACTTGTTGATTGTCCCTTTCAGTCTCTCCATCTCATATATGACTTCCGTGATCCTGCTTTGGGTCTTGAAGAACACGTCCGGGTCCTTCGTTTCCGTCAGGTAGAGCTCCAGCCTTGCTTTCTCGTCCTTCAGGAGCTTGTGCCTGGCCTCCGTATCATAATACATGTCGGAGATGTCTTCGGCGTTGGTGCTTTCATTGATGACCAGGCCAACATCGTGGATGCCTGCGACGAATGCATCGAACCGGGACTTATGGATCCGTATGGTGAGGCTTGCCCTGCTGAGCATGATTTTTTCATCATTGTAATATGCCGGTTGTTTGTAGATGTTGCTGTTTTGGATGTATCCGCTGTCACCAATGGATGCGCGTATGCCGGCCATGGCGGAATCAAAGTCATCCACTTCCACCGTTACGTTCCCCGTCAGGATGGTTTTCTGGTTTTCATCCTCATAAAATCCCCCTGACTCATTGGAGCGGGAGGGATCCGGGGCCGGGGCCGTTCCCGGATAGTATGCGCCTTCACTGGAGTCGGTTTTCTGTCCACCCAGTGAGGCACAGCCTGCCACGGCAAAAATCATCAATATGGCAAGTATTGTTAAAAATGCTTTGTTCTTCATCATCATCCACCTCTTCCTGAATATTTGACGAAACCGTTCAACAGATTGTTCCCTTTTGGGAAACCCCGGTGGGGACCGGGGTTTTTGTCATTCATGCTCTTTTTTGGCTTCCTCTATGATCTTTGCGCTCAACTGGAAGGGTACCTCGTCGTATCGGGCCAGCCTGATGGTGAAGGTTCCCCTTGCCTGGGTCATGGATCTGAGATCATTGGCGTACTTGAACATTTCAACCATGGGGACTTCGGCGGCCACTTGCTGGTAGCTGTTTTCCATGGGGGTCATCCCGAGTATCCTGCCCCTTCTTTTGTTCAGGTCCCCCATGATGTCTCCCATGTAGTCTTCGGGAATCAGCACCTCACAGTGCATGATGGGCTCCAGCAGGACCGGCTGTGCGTCCACGAGTTTTTTATATGCCACGGTGGCAGCCAGTTTGAAGGCCATCTCGGAGGAATCCACAGCATGGTAGGAGCCGTCCACCAGGACCGCCTTGAGCCTCACCATGGGGTAGCCTGCCAGGACACCTTTCGTGATGCATTCACGCAGTCCTTTTTCCACGGCGGGGATATACTGCTTGGGCACCGAACCACCGAATATCTTCTCCTCGAAGGTCAGGTCATCCGTTTGCCCGGGTTCGAATTCCATCCACACATGGCCGTACTGGCCGTGTCCGCCGGATTGTTTCTTGTGTTTTCCTTCCACACGGAGACTTTTCTTGATGGTCTCCCTGTAAGGCACCAACGGGTCGGTGAGTTTCACGGATGTGCCGAATTTCTCCTTGAGCTTGCTGGTGAGCACCTCAATGTGCTGTTCCCCGATTCCCGAAATCAATGCCTGATGGGTCTCAGGGTTGATTACGAGGGTGAATGTGGGATCCTCGTCCTTCAGTTTGTTCAGACCGGAGCTTATTTTTTCCTCGTCCCCTTTGGTCAGGGGCTCTACGGCAAGGGATATGGAAGGGGCAGGGAACACGATTTTTTCCAGCTCCACCGGGTTTAACGGGTCTGACAGGGTATCATTGGTGTTGGTGTCCACCAGCTTCGCCGTGGCGCCGATGTCACCGGCGGGTATCTTGTCGGTGGTCTCCTGTTTTTTCCCCCGCAGAAGGAAAAGGTTGGTGATTTTCTCAAGCTTCCTCGTCCTGCTGTTGTAGACCTGGGTGTCCACTTTCAGTTCCCCGGAATACACCCTGATGATGGAAATCCTGCCGACGAAAGGATCGGCAATGGTCTTGAACACGAGGGCGCTCAGTTTCTCGCCGGGCAGGGGTTTGATCTCCATGTCCTGTCCGGTTTTGATGTTTTTGGCCGGCATTGGCTTTCCTGCCGTCGGTGCGGGGGTGTATTCCACGATGGCGTCCATCAGCAGCTGGATTCCGGCATTGGTGAGGGATGAGCCGCAGAAGACCGGAATGATGTCTGCGTTCCTGATGCCTTCCAGCAGGCCTTTCTTGATCTCTTCGGGGGTGAATGCCTCTCCGTCGAAATATTTTTCCATCAGTGCCTCGTCCGTCTCGGCCACCGCTTCCATCAACGGTTCCCTCAGCTCGTCCGCTTTCTTCTCCAGGTCGGCAGGAATGGGGATTTCGATGAGCTTTCCTCCATCGTACTTCCTTGCTGTCTTGTGGATGACATCCACCAGTCCCGTCAGCTTCCCGTTCTCAAGGATGGGGAATTCAAAGGCAATGACATTCTTCCCGAATTGTTCCACCAGTTCCCCGTATGTTTTGAAATAGTCGGCGTTCTCCTCGTCCATCTTGCTGATGAAGAACATCCTGCCCATGTTGTTCTCATTGGCATAGCCCCATGACTTTTCTGTGCCGACCTCCACCCCGTTCTTCGCAGGGACCAGGATCAGCGCCGTCTCCGCCACTTTGACCCCGCTTTTCACTTCCCCGACAAAATCGAAATATCCGGGGGTGTCGATGATGTTGATTTTCGTGTTTTTCCATTCAAACGGCGCGACGGACACGTTTATGGTAATGTTCCTTTTTATTTCCTCTGAATCAAAATCACAAGTGGTGTTCCCCGCATTGATGCTTCCCAGGCGGTCAATGGCCTTGGCATTGAACAGCATCGCCTCCGCAAGGGTCGTCTTTCCTCCCGATCCATGGGATAAAAGGCAAATGTTCCTGATATTCTCGCTTGTAAAGTTTTTCATTGTGGTCCCCCTAGTCTGTTATTGTGTATTTTATACCCCAGTACCATCAGGCTGTCACTGAGATGCACATTCTCCACGATGGTCTTTTCGGGATTCACCTGAAGATCCATGGCAGAATAATTCCATAGTCCCTTGATGCCCCAGCGGATCATCTTCTCCGCGTACATCCTGGTCTCAGCGCTGGGCAGGGTCAGGACTGCAATGTCGACATGGTGATTTCTGATGAACTCTTCCATGACATCCACATGCATGACCTCAACACCTTTGATTCCGGTGCCGATGAGCTTGGGATTGATGTCGAAGATGCCAATGACCCGGAATCCCCTTTTGTTGAAATTCGGGTAATTGGCAAGGGCTTGACCCATGTTGCCCGCCCCGACGACGATCATGGCGAATCCCTGGTCCACCCCGAGGATCTTGCCGATCTCCTCATGGAGATGGTCGATGTTGTAGCCGTATCCCTGTTGTCCGAACCCCCCGAAGCAGCTCAGGTCCTGGCGTATCTGGGAAGCGGTCAGAGACATCTTCTCGCTGAGTTCCTTGGAAGAGATCCTTGTCAAATGGCCTTGTTTCAGCTCTGTAAGATATCTGTAATATCTTGGCAGTCTTTTTATAACGGCATCGGATATTCTCTTGTTCTCAGTCATCAAGCCCCCCGTTGGTATGTTCTCAGGCAAAAAAATTATATATTATCAGCCTCTCCCTGTCAATTGTTTCACAACCGCGGGAATGGCTCCGACAGCAGGTCCTCCACCTGTCCCCCGAGGATTTCCACCGCGTTCTTGATTTCCAGGACGGCCGCCTTATCCAAGGCCGCCAGGTTCTTTCCGAGGTATGTCCGAAGCATCGGGATGGCCCTTGGGTCCCCGTACTCCGCCAGGCAACTGGCGGCGATGGATTTGTCCGCCGTTTTGCGGAACACATCCTTGAGCGCCAGGTAGGCGTTGTCATCCTTTTCATGGCGGCAGATCTCCAGAAGGGCGATGACCAGGTGAAAATCGTCATCCCGGCAGGATTCCCTGGCGTTCAGGACCGCAATGATGTTTGGCAACGCGGGTCTCCCGATGTCAGCCAATGCCTGCCTGGCTGTCTCCTTGACAAGCTCCTGCTCCTCACCTGTTTCCAGGATGGCAGCGATGATTTCCCCCAGATGCCCCGTGTCGCCTGTCAGTCCAAGGATTCTGAGGGCTGCAACGCAGGTCTCGGGGTCTGAAAAGTCAAATGCCCGTCCCGCAAGCCGCTCCCGATGATGATCCTGCCGGAGAACCTCAAGGAATGAAAGGGGAAAGGTGTCGTCAAGGATCCTGCATGCATCATCGAAAATCCCCCATAGGTCCTCTTCCCTGATTCCATTGAAATGCTCCCGGGGAAGCATGGATCCAAACGTTTTCTTCTCCCACTCCCTGCCGGCCTCTTCCACGGCTCGCTTGAGTTCCCCATGGCTGGAAACACTGTCCATCTTCTTTTCGATCTCTTTGTTTATTGTTGCATTGTAGTCTGCAATCATCTCAAGGCATTTCTTTCTGTCGGTCATTTCAGGAAGTCCTCTGTTTCTTTTTCTTTTTTCTCCTTGATGGTGGCGATGTCCACATTGAAAAAACCCGCCATGTATCCGGTCATGGCAATCAGGGGAACCACCGACGATGCCGCAAGGTAGGCAAACCAGGTATATCCCAGTCCCCGTATGATGAAATACATTGGTCCGAAGATACATCGGAACGCGATATGGAAAATGCGCATGGACATTTCCATGGAAGACGGGTCATGGATCAGGAAATACAAAAGCTCCAGGAACAGGAAAGGTAAAAACCCCAGCAACCCGTAGACCAGTCCCTTCAAAGGGTACGGCCTGACGGATGCCCTGTTGGCCTCATGGTTCTCCCGGCTGCCTGCTTCCCGCATCCTCCGATACAGGAACGAGAACAGGAAGGCAAAGAATATGACGGAATAGATGGATATCCAAAGATAGGTATTTTCCATGCTGATGGGCGCGATGAGAAAGAATGTGAACAGGAAGACGCTGGAAGCGTAGACTCCTGCCACATTCAACAGGCCTTTCCGGTATTTTTCATAAAATCTCTTCATGTCCTGCCTTCCCTTCCATCAAAGAAACCGGACCGTCTCCGGGGGAAACGGTCCGATGGTTCAGTTGGTGATGCCGAAGTCCCTCTGCAGTTCCCCGGTGTGGATGAGCTCCACCAGTTTGAGGAACCCTTCCTTTTCATCCAGGTACTGCCTGGAAACCGTCAGGCCGGTGTAGATGCCGTTCCTGACATAATAGCAATGCTCCCTGTCCTTGATGTAAAATTCTAAATTGTCGTAATATCCGTCATTGAAGGTGTATTTCATGCTCAAAAAGGGTTCCCCTGTGATTTCCCATTCGGGAACGATGCCGGTGATGGGCACAAGAGTGGCGAACTCATAAAAGAACACGCCGAAGGTCCTCATGGTCCCGTCGAAACGGTTGATGGACTGGCCGTTGAACTTGTAGTCGTTCACCTCCAGTTCCTCATTGTATGTGATCTCATAGAGCAGGTTCATGTCCAGGGCCTGGATCTCGATGCTGTCCAGCAGCTGGAATTCCGGAGTGTACTGGTATTCCACCACCATGTCCATGGTGGGGCTGTCCAGGAAGTCCAGGGTCTTGGACTCCACGGTGAACACTTCGTTCACGCCTTTTACCATTGCGTAGAAAACCCCGTCCCTTATTTCTTCCCGACCGATCTGCATGGTGGTCTCCTTGCCGCTGATGATCAGTGTCATCTCGTATCTCGGCCTGTCCAGGCCGTATTCCGACAGGTCCTCCGGGGAGATGTCCACATACCCCTTGATGTAAAGGTTCAGGCTGCTTTGTATCATTTCATCCACCTCGCGGATTTTGGCCTTGCAGATGACGGGTTCCCTCATCAGCCAGACATAATTTCTGTCGGAGGTGATGGTGAAAACAAGCTTCTGGTCCCTATCCAGTCTCATGCTCTCCACATCCAAAATGTTGCGGGTGGGAAAAATGTTCAGGTCCAGAATGTCCGCCCTGGTGGCGTACAACGACAGGGCAGAGGAGACGGCGATGGAATAGACACGCCTGTTGTCGTCCCTCATGGCATAAAACCCGTCCCTGTTGTAGAGCAGGTCGCCAAGAGACACCGTATATTCCACCCCCTGGACGGTTTTGATCCGAACGAAGTATTCCCCGGTGATTCCGTACTGTTCCAGGTCCTTGGCATCCTCCTCGATGATGTTTCGTCCAGTCAGGTTGGTGGCGTTGATGACCAGCCCGTTGACCCTCGCCTGGTTGACCTTCACGTCCTCTTCCCCGACGATGTACCAGACCTTTTGCACCACACGTTGCCCGGAGGCATCTTCCAGGATATCGTCCCTCTGCCTGAGGGTCATGGTCTCTCCCTGGTTGTACATGCTCACCTCGATCACGTCGGTTGAGCGGTAGTTGGCGACGACGGGATTGAGTTCATAGATGGGCCTCGGCGCGTTCTTGATGATGAGATCCCTTCCGACGAAGAACCCCACCACGGAAACCACCAGGACCACTCCTAGTATGATAAGCCTCTTATACAGCTTCATAAATTCCTCCTGCGTAAATATACAATCAATCCGGCGAGCAGGATGAGGGAGGGCAGGATGTAGATCACCAGCACGCTGATGGTCCGCTGCTGTCCCGCATTCATGCTCAGCATGTTTTGGAAATATTCTTTCTGTTCAATGAAAATCTGGCCGATGTCCCCTTCCAGCCAGTTGACGCTGTTGATGAGAAACTTGGATGCGTCTTCGGCATAGGACCTGTAGTTGTAAAGGAACGTGTCCTGCATGAACTCCGATGTCCCGCTGACGATGAGCCTGGAATTGTCCCGGTTGTCAAGCACCGCCGCCGCCACATAGGCTGCCCCGCGCTGGGTCTCGATGTCCGCATACATGCCTTCCTGGATGGCCTTGTCGCTGGTGATGAGCAGGGGCTCCACTTTCAGGTGGGTTGCCATCCTTCTCAGGATTTCCACGCTCCTGACGTTCCTGGCGAGGATGTCGTTGATGCTGTCCCGGATGTTCCGGTTGATGAGGGTGTTGTAGAGATCCGGCATGATGATGTAAGGGTTTCCGACCAGATAGTAGTTCGGGTCGTTCTCCTTGATCCGGGTATACCCGAACCGGACGTTGTAGTCTTCCAAAAAGCCCTGCAGATTAGGGAACCTGTCTGTGGTCTCCATGCTGTCCAGCAGCACGAAAAGGCTTTTCCCGGTTTTCATGTATTCCTTGAGTGCGGATATCTCCTGCTGATGGAAATCCGACTGCGGATTGACGATCAGAAGGATGTCAGCGTCCCCTGGGATCCCCCCGAAGCTCCTGATATTGACCTTGTCCACCTCGAAGCCGTTGAGCGCCAGTGACTCCGATGCCAGAATATATCCGGTATCATTGTCATATTCATTGTGACCCGTCACATAATAGATCCTGGTGGAGACATCCCTGGCCACATAATATATGGCGCTGGTGAAAGCCATTTCCGCCTTGGAACCCACATCAACGATGGACATGGCCGTGTATTCACTCCCCATCAGATCGAACAAATCGAAATATTTGAGGACCTTCCTTCTGCCCTGGGATTCCACCACGAAGTTGCGGGTGGTGATGTTGAGCACCCTGTCCGGGTCCAGCTGGTTGATGATGCCGAGGTTCTTTTCGGGATCCACGAACCTGACAGTGACATTGTCATAGGCATCATATTTTTTCAGCAACTCCAGGACCTTCGTGTAATTGTCCTGGGAAGAAACCTTCGTCTCGTCGAACAGGCCGTAGATGACCACTTCCTGGTCCAGGTCACCGAGGATCTCCTGTGTCTGTTCCCCGATGGAGTAAAGGCCTTCGGGGGTCAGGTCTTTTTCCTCATAGATCAGTCCTGCACCCAGGTTGACCACGACGAACAAGGCCACGGTGATCAACATGGTGACGATGGCGGTGGTCCCGTATTTGAAATTCCGGCTTTTAAAAACCATGAGCAATTTGTTGTTTTTCATCTGCATCACCCCTGTACCCAGCGTCTGCGTTCAATGACCCTGACTGTGAGGAAGATGAACAGGAAGATGAACGAGATGAAATAGATGACCTGTGTCAGGCTCAGGATGCCCATTGTGAAGACCTGGTACCGGGACAGCAGTGAAATCCACTCCAGCACGGTCCCCATGACCCCTCCGACCATCGAAGAGAAGGTGGAGGCCACCCACATGAGAAGAAGGATGACGAAGCTGATGATGGCGGCGATGATCTGGTTCTCGGTGATGGCCGATGCAAAGACACCAACTGCCACGAAGGCGGCGCCCAGGAGTAGAAATCCGATGTATCCCCCCACCAGCTGGACGGTGAACACCCCTCCGAAGAAAAGATTGATCACAGGATAGATCATCGATATGGCGGCAATCACCAGGAACACGGAATAGGCAGCCAGGAATTTACCCATGACAATCTTGAAGAGGGAGGTCGGGGATGTCAGCAACAGGACCTCCGTTCCGTTCTTTCTGTCCTCCGCCAGAATCCTCATGGTCAGGATGGGAACGATGAACACCAGGAAAAATCCCATGTCATTCACCACGGTGATGAAATCCCCTGAACCTGCATTGAGAAAGGGTATGTAGAACAATGAAACAAGCAGGATGAAAAACCCGATGAGCACATAGGCGATGGGAGACTTGAAATATCCTGCGATTTCTTTTTTCGCAACTGTCCACATGTTTACACGACCTCCTGTCCTTTTGTTACGATACTGATGAAAATATCCTCCAGGCTCATGGTTGCGGGCCTGAAGTCGATGATGGGGGATTTGTTTTCCGCCATCTTGTAAAACAGCTGTTCCCGGATGTCGGAATAGGTTTTGGCCTCGATGATGTATTTATAGATGTTCTCGTCCACTTGCGTGGCAGCCTCGACATAGGTGACTTCCCCGATCTCCCGGATCTTCTCGATGACATTCTGCCGCTCTCCCATGATGGTGGCGTTGAGCTTTGCAAGCTTGCCGATGTTGGCGGAAAGCCTTTCGGGGGTGTCCTCCGCGGCAATCACCCCTTTGTTGATGATGACCACCCTTTCACAAATGGCGCTGACTTCCGGCAGGATATGGGTGCTTAGGATGATGGTCCTTTCCTTTGCAAGGGCCTTGATGACCCTTCTGATCTCAATGATCTGCTTTGGATCCAGTCCCACCGTGGGTTCGTCAAGGATCAGCACCTCCGGGTTTCCCACCAGGGACTGGGCGAGGCCCACCCTCTGCCTGTATCCCTTCGAAAGATTGCCGATGAGTCTTTTCCTGTGATCGGTGATGCCGACAAGCTCCATGATGTCCGCAAGCTGGCCTTTTTGTTTTTTGGAAGGGACTTTCTTCAGATTGCTGACAAAGCTCAGGTATTCCATGACAGTCATGTCCCGGTATACGGGAGGAGCCTCGGGCAGGTACCCGATCCTTTTCTTCACTTCCTCCGGTTCCAGCATGATGTCATAACCGTCCACCTTCACGGTGCCTGCGGTGGATGGCAGATATCCGGTAATGATGTTCATGGTGGTGGATTTTCCCGCGCCGTTGGGCCCGAGAAAACCAAGGATCTCACCTTTTTTCACATTGAAGCTGATGTTGTTCACGGCAACTATCTGACCATACTTTTTAGTCAGGTCAATAATTTCAATCATTGCCATTCCTCCATACCTTTTAAATTGTTACTTGTAGCGTAATACATTATATTACCTGCGGTGCAATTTTTCAAGGGGAATTTTCAATAATGCATCACAAGCCGTTTTTCAGGAAAATATAGTCCCTGGCCATCCGCAGGTCCTCCGCCGCCTCCGACGCCGTGCAGGGGGCCGGCCTGTCACCCCGGACGGCCGCAAGAAAGTTGGCGGCCTGCCTGCGCATGGCAGAAAGCCCAGGAAGTATTGGACGGGTCACGGTGGGTATCCCTTTCCCGTTGTCCCTCATCACGGTAACGGTGCCTGCCTGCATGCA
>JAWOHX010000110.1:0-28825 GCA_046484975.1 Clostridia bacterium | reverse complement strand
TCCATACAGTTGCTGGATGGATTGCACGCTTTGGGAAAAAGAGCCCGAAGGGGGCACTCCGGTCAACAACATCAGGAAAACCGGGTCATCAGGAGCATCAATTGAATTTGGTACCATGCTTAACAAAGGATGGGGCCTGACAAAAACCAACAAAAGTGTTGTGCAGTCTGCCGGGGAATATCTTGAAAAATATTTTCATGGCCAGGATCCATCTTCCCGTGGACAGCTCCAGCAGCTTGTCCGGGACAATGCCGGAGAGCGGGGCCTCCACTGGGCCTTCCCAGGACATCCCCTCGTCCGGGGAAAACCACAGGAAATTTCTTCCGCCGGTGTTCGTCGGGTTGTAGCCCCTGTCGCAGGCCATCACCAGCCTGCCGTCATCAAGCTTGGAGATCCTGGGGCAATTGTAGTAGGGAAAGCCCTTTGTCGCCTCGGTGACTGGCATTTTCTCTCCCCAGGTCCTTCCCCTGTCATTGCTGTGACGGGTTACGATCCGGGTGAATGACCGGTCCCCGTGGTGGGTGCATTCCGCAAACACACAGACTAGTTTCCCCGATGCGGTGAGCACCAGGTCGGGGAAGGCTTCATAAATGCTGTCATCTCTGCTTACCGTGAATTTCTGAATGGCCACTGGCTGGTTCCCCTTTCACTGTACCTCGGTCTTGTTGCGGATGTATATGAGCCTAATGTTTTTCTTTGCAGACCTTCTCTCATCGATTTCAAATGAATTGAGGTGCTTGATCAGGGGGGTCAGTTTCATGTAGCCATAATTCCTGGGGTCGAAGGATGGTTGCTTCTTCAGGATCAGGTTCCCCACTTCCCCAAGGAAAGCCCATCCGTTGTCGTCCTCCGCCAGGTCGTTGATGGCGGTGGATATGATCTTGATCAGCTCCGATTTCTGGAGCGCGGGCATCTCGGCTTTGGCCTTGGTCTCCTTTTTGTCCGGAGTCTCGTTGATGATTTCGATATAGATGAACTTATCGCATGCCACAATGAAGGCATTCGGGGTTTTCTTTTCCCCGATTCCGATGACCCTCATCCCCGCCTCCCGAAGCCTGATGGCCAGCCGGGTGAAGTCGCTGTCGCTGGACACGATGCAAAAGCCATCCGACTTTCCCGAATACAGGATGTCCATGGCGTCGATGATCATGGCGGAATCGGTGGAATTCTTGCCGGTGGTGTAGCTGTACTGCTGGATGGGGGTGATGGCGTTTTCCAGCAGAACCGCCTTCCATCCGGACAGGTTTGGCCTCGTCCAGTCCCCGTAGATCCTTTTGAATGTAGGGGACCCGTAACGGGCGATTTCCTCCATGATTCCTTTGATGCTGGAAGCCGGTATGTTGTCGGCGTCGATGAGGACCGCCAGCCTCAGATCGCTTAATTCTTTCATCATTCTCACGCTTTCTTTTATTCAGTCGAAATGAAAAAGGGACTTGCCAACAGGCAGTCCCTTTCGTCAATCTTTTTAAATAGGATGGGTTTTTTCATCCATGTCCACCATGTCTTTGTCGATGCCATATTTCTCCGCTCTTCTTTGTTTGAAGAAGTCCATCGCCACTTTCGGAAACAGCGCATAAGACAAAATGTCCTCATCCTGCTCCAGGTATTCCTTCATCTCGTTGCGGATGGATTCCAGTTCAGGCTTGAGAAGGTCGGCGGGGCGCACGGTGATGGGCTTCTCGTCCTTCAGGATCAGGGCGCGGATTTCCTCGCTGACAGGCGCGGGAGTCTTTCCGTATTCCCCTTTCATCAGCGCCTTGGACTCATTGGGGACCATCTTGTAGCGTTCCCCGGAGATGACGTTCATGACAGCCTGGGTGCCTACGATCTGGCTGGTGGGTGTGACAAGGGGCGGGAATCCGAATTCCTCCCGGACCTTGGGCACCTCTGCGAGCACTTCCTGGAACTTGTCCTCCTTGCCCGCCTGCTTGAGCTGGCTCACCAGGTTGGACAGCATTCCTCCCGGCACCTGGTAGATGAGGGTGTTGATGTCCACACCCATCACCTTGTAATCCATGAGTCCCGTCTTGATGTATTTGTCCCGGATGGGTTTGAAATATTCAGCCACTTCATTGAGGATCGTCAGTTCCAGTCCCGTATCGTACGGGGTCCCCTGCAGGGAGGCCACCATGGGTTCCGTGGGGGGTTGGCTGGTTCCGTTGGACATGGGGGATATGGCGGTGTCCACCACGTCGGCTCCCGCCTCGATGGCTTTCAGGTAGGCCATCTGGCCAGTCCCGCTGGTGCTGTGGGTGTGTACCACGATGGGCACCTTCACGGATTCCTTCAGTGCCTTGACCAGATCATAGGTGGCGTAGGGCAACAATAAGCCCGCCATGTCCTTGATGCATATGGAATCCGCCCCGGTATCCACCAGGCCCTTGGCGTCCCGTACGAACTGGTCCAGGTCGTGTACCGGGCTGATGGTATAGCAGATGGTTCCCTGGGCGTGCCCCCCCTCCTTCTTGGTGGCTCTCATGGCCACCTCCAGGTTTCTGGGATCGTTGAGGGCATCGAACAGGCGGATGATGTCGATGCCGTTGGCCACGGATTTCTGAACGAAATATTCCACCACATCATCCGCGTAATGCTTGTACCCGAGGATGTTCTGTCCCCGGAGCAGCATCTGCAGCTTGGTTTTTTTGATCTTCGCCCTGATTTTGCGCAGCCTTACCCAGGGATCCTCGTTCAGGAAACGCAGCGTCGCGTCGAAGGTGGCGCCTCCCCAGGATTCTATGGAATGATATCCCACCTGGTCCATGACTTCCAGGATGGGCAGCATGTCGTCCGTTGTCATGCGGGTGGCGACCAGGGACTGGTGCGCATCCCTCAATACGGTTTCGGTGATTCCTACTTTTCCCATTGTCTCTCCTCCTTCAGATTCATGCCAGGCTGGCCAGCAGCTGTCCGGATTCCACGGCTGCGCTGGCGCTGACGTTGATGGAGGAAATGGTCCCGTCCTGGGGAGCGGTGATCTCATTCTCCATTTTCATGGCTTCAAGAACCATGATGATCTCGCCCTTCGCAACGCTTTCCCCGGTCTTCTTCTTGATGCTCATGATGGTTCCAGGCATGGGAGCGGTGATTTTCACCGAACCGATGGTCCCGCCTGCGGCAGGCTCCTGCTTCTTCTGTGGGGCAGCTTCGGGCTGAGGGGCGGGTTTGACGGACTGGACAATGGGATGGGCGCCACCTGTCTGCTCCACTTCCACCTCATACTCTTTCCCGTTCACCTTTATCAAAAACTTCTTCATTGCATGTTCCTCCTGTGCGTATTCAAATTATTAAAGCGGCATGTTCCCGTGTTTTTTCTTGGGTCTTTCCTCCCTTTTGGATTCCAGCATCTCAAGGGCGCTGATGATGTATGGACGTGTGGCCGCAGGATCGATGATGTCGTCCACATAACCCCGGCCCGCGGCGATGGCCGGGTTCGCGAATTTTTCCTTATACTCCGCAATCTTCCGGATCCGGGTGGCGACCGGGTCATCGCTTTCAGCGATTTCCTTTTTGAATATGATGTTGGCCGCTCCTTCCGCTCCCATGACTGCAATTTCAGCAGTCGGCCATGCATAGACCACATCCGCGCCCAGATGCTTGCTGTTCATGGCGATATATGCGCCTCCATAGGCCTTTCTCATGATCACATTGATTTTCGGGACGGATGCCTCGGAAAAAGCGTACAGCATTTTCGCCCCGTGGCGGATGATCCCACCATATTCCTGGGAAACCCCCGGGAGATATCCCGGCACGTCGGTGAAGGTGACCAGGGGGATGTTGAAGGCATCGCAGAATCTTACGAACCTTGCGGCTTTGTCGGAGGAATCCACATCCAGGGAACCGGCCAGGTGCGCGGGGTTGTTGGCGACGATGCCCACGGCCCTTCCGTTGAATCTGGCGAACCCCACCACAATGCTTTTCGCGAATCCGGCATGGACCTCCAGCATTTCCCCGTTGTCCACCACTTCGGCAATGATTTCCGTGACATGATACGGGGTGTTGATCCCTTCCGGCAGGATGCTGTAAATTTTCTCTGACAAACGGTTCATGTCGTCCCCCTGGGCATCGTATGGGGCCCCTGAGAGGTTGTTGTCAGGAAGGTAGGAAAGAAGTTTCTTCAGCCCTTCAATGCAGGCGTCCTCATCCGGGAAGTTGAAATGGGCCACACCGCTTTTCTCATTGTGGGATGCTGCGCCCCCAAGATCCTCGAAAGTCACATCCTCCCCCGTCACAGCCTTGATGACCGAGGGGCCCGTGATGAACATGTGGCTGGTCTTTTCAACCATCAGGACGAAATCCGACAGGGCCGGCGAATAGGCGGCGCCGCCGGCACAGGGCCCCATGATGACTGAAATCTGGGGAATGGTGCCCGAAGCCAGGGTGTTCTTCAAAAAGATATCCCCGAATCCTCCCAGGGCGTCGATGCCCTCCTCGATCCTCGCGCCTCCGGAGTCGTTGATGCACACCACGGGGGCTCCCATCTTCATGGCCATGTCAAGCATCCGTGTGATCTTTTCCGCATGCATCTCCCCGAGGGATCCGCCGATGACCGTAAAATCCTGTGCTGCGGCGAAAACCAGCCGTCCGTTCACGTTCCCGTAGCCCGAAACCACCCCGTCCCCGGGTATTTTTTTGTCCTGCATCCCGAAATCGATGCTTCTGGTTTCCACAAAGCTGTTGATCTCCACGAAGCTTTCCTGGTCAAACAGGAGTTCCAGCCTTTTCCTGGCCGTCATCTTTCCGCTTGCATTCTGCTTCTCCGTTTTTTCCCTGCCTCCGCCGAGTTTTTGTTTCTGTTTCCTTGCCCGGAGGTCATTGACTTTATCCATCATGTTCATGAATTGCTACACCTCATCATTTCAGAAATATATTCACTTAAAATCAAAAACAATTATATACAAAGACTCAAGGTTATGCAACCTTTAAAAAGGAAAGTTTCATATATCCTGCAGGTACCCCAGCTGCTGCAGCTCCTTCCGGGTCAGTCGTCTCCACTTTCCCTTCTGCAAGTCCGGATCCCTGATCTCCCCGATGGCGGTCCGTTCCAGCCTTGCCACCCTGCATCCCACGGTTTCCAGCATTTTCTTCACCTGGTGGTTTTTTCCCTCGCGGATGACAATCTCTATTTCGTAGGTCTGGCCGCCCAGTGGGACGTATCTGATCTCTGCAGGAAAGGTCACATGCCCCCCGATGTCCACCCCTGTCTCCAGCCTTTTCTTTTTCTGTTCATCAAAGGTCCCTTTCACCAGGGCCTTGTAGGTTTTTTTGACCTCATGGCTCGGGTGGGTGAGGAGTTTGGCGAAATCCCCGTCATTGGTGAGGATCAGAAGCCCTGATGTCCCATAATCCAGCCTGCCCACCGGATAGATCCTCTCGCTCACCTTCACGAAATCCATGACCGTCTTCCTCTTGAACTGGTCTTTGGCTGATGTGATGACCATTTCCGGCTTGTGGAAGAGGATGTAGTCTTTTTTTGACTCAGGCCGCACCTCCCTGCCCTGAACATCCACCTTGTCCCCATCCCGGACAAGGGTGCCCGGCCGGGTCACCGCCTGCCCGTTGACATTGATCTTGCCCGCTGCGATCATTTCCTCCGCTTTCCTCCTGGAAGCCACACCGCACAGGGCCAGGTATTTCTGCAATCTCATTTCTTTCAACTGTTCTCTTCTTCCTCCGGAAAGTCTTCCGGCATCTCGACGGGCAGCAAATCCTCCAGGGTTTTCATGTCGAAGGCACGGAGGAACTCTTCCGTGACACCATAAATCACCGGCCTGCCCGGGGCTTCCACCCGGCCTTTTTCCTCAATCAGTCCCTTTTCCATGAGGGTCATGAGGGAGCTTCCCGAGTTGACCCCCCGGACGGATTCGATCTTCGCCCGGGTGGCCGTTCCATTGTAGGCTATGATGGAAAGGGTCTCATACGCAGCCTGGGAGAGGGAGCGGCCATCGCTTTTCTCCATGGTCTTACGGACGTGCTCATGATATTCCGGGTTCGTGCACATCTGGAACCCACCGCTGATTTCCCGGATGAGAATGCCTCCCGGTGTCCCTGACAGGTGCAGGACGATCTCCCTGACCCGGTCCTCCTCAAGGGACAATGCCTCACAGAGTGTTTTCACCGGAACGGGTTCCCCGTGGGCGAACAGGATGGCCTCCACGATACGTCCGTATTCCACGTTATCCATTGCATCCATTCTCTAGCTCCCCTATCTGTACAAGTCCGTATAGGACTGAAAATCATTTTCCTTGAGATGCTCCGTTTTTTCAATGGAGATGTCGCTGAACTGGCCTTTCTGTTTCAAAACTGCCTTGTTCTCCTTTGCCAGCTCCAGGATGGACAAAAACCCCACCACCACGTCGATGGGTTCCGCATCCTGCTTTCTGATCCGGTCAAAAAAGCTGATCCGGTTCTCCCTGAAAAGCATTCTGGCGATTTCCGCAATCTTTTTGCGCACGGTGAATTTCTCGTGCATCAATATTTTCCGCATGTGCCGGCCCTTGATGTTCTTCTTTTTCATGTTCCTGTCCAGGATCCCGGCGTACATGCTTTTCAATGTGCCCGGGGAAAGGCTGTAGGTCCTCTCCGTTTCCCCGATGCCCTCCATGGACATCCCGCGGTAAAAATATTTCCCGCCCCTGTCATATAAGGCTTTCAACGTTTCCGAGGCCTGCTTGTACCTCCTGTATTCCAGGAGTTTGTGTACCAGCATGTCCCTCGGGTCCCCCTGCTCCTGGTCCTCCCGGGTCATTTCCTGGGGCAGGAGCATCCTGGACTTGATGTGGAGGAGGGTGGACGCCATCACCAGGAACTCACTGGCGATGTCCAGGTTCAGATTCTGCATGGCGAAAAGGTAATCCATGTACTGATGTGTGATGTCGCTGATCCGGATGTCGTAGATGTCCATCTCATTGACCTCAATGAGATGGAACAGAAGGTCCAGGGGGCCTTCGAAATTGTCAAGCCTGATCCGTACGCCATGTTTTTCCGTGGTCTCCATGTTCACTCCCAATCGATTCCCATGGCTTTTCTCACATCAGCCATGGTCTTGTCCGACCGTTCCCTGGCTGCCATGTTCCCCTTCCCGATTATCTCACGGATGAGGCCGGGATTGTTTTCTATTTCCCTTCTTCTCTCGTGGATGGGCGCCATGAAGCCGGCAATCTTGCCTGCCAGGTTCTTTTTGCATTCCACGCATCCGATGGTTCCCTTTCGGCAGCTGTCCTCGATCTCCGCGGTCTCCTGTTCATTGAACAGGCCGTGGAAGGCGAACACCGAGCAGATTTCAGGATGACCGGGATCGGATTTCCGGATGCGGGCCGGGTCGGTGACCATGCACATGACCTTTTGTTTCAGGGTTTCCCCGGTATCCTTCATATCGATGGTGTTGTCATAGCTCTTGCTCATTTTCCTTCCGTCTGTTCCCGGGAGGACCTTCGCCTTGGTCAGAAGGGGCTGGGGCTCGTTGAACACCCTGTCATACAGGAAATTGAACCTTCTTGCAATCTCCCTGGTCAGTTCGATGTGGGGAAGCTGGTCTTCCCCCACGGGCACCAGATCCCCCCTGTAGATGAGGATGTCCGCCGCCTGAAGGCAAGGATATCCCAGGAATCCATAGGTATTGATCTCCCTGTCCCGGAGCTGGTTGAGCTGGTCCTTGTAGGTGGGACACCTCTCCAGCCAGGACAGCGGTGTGATCATGGAGAAAAGAAGGTGGAGCTCCGCATGGTTCTGGATGGAGGACTGGAGGAATACATTGCTCTTGTCCGGGGAAAGGCCGGCGGCATACAGGTCCATCACCACCTCCGTGATGTTGTCCTTGTACCTGCTGTTGTCCTCATAGCCGGTGGTCAGTGCGTGCCAGTCGGCAATGAAGAAATAGCAGTCGTACTCCTCCTGCAGCCTGACCCAGTTTTCCACCGCTCCGAAATAGTTTCCCAGGTGCAGCGCCCCCGTGGGCCTTGTTCCGCTTAAAACAATTTTTTGCCTCATGTTCCTCTCCGTCCTTCGTACCGTTATATGAATATTCCCACCAGTGCCTCCGCGATGAAATCAAAGGCCATGGTGAAAGGGTAAATCAGGGTTCCCAGGACAGCCCCCAGGATCTGGGGTCTGACCACAACCAGGATGATCAATGCAATGCCGAAGTACTGCTCATACCTCATGACCCGGAAGTATAATCTTTCGGGCAGGATGCCAAAGAAAATCCTGGATCCGTCCAGGGGCGGGATGGGCAGCAGGTTGAACACCGCAAGGTACAAATTCACAAAATACATGTAATTCAAAAAAGTCAGCAGGATGACCTGGAAATTCCCGGGATTCAGGGCATGGAAGAAAATTTCCAGCATTATCCTGGAGACAAGGGCAATGAGGATGTTCATCAGAGGGCCTGCCAGGCCAACCTTCACCATGTCCTGGCGGGGGTCCTTGAAATTTTCTGCGTTGACGGGAACAGGTTTGGCCCAGCCGATGGAAGCGACGATGAGCATCAGTGTCCCCATGGGGTCCAGGTGTTTCAAGGGGTTCAGAGTGAGCCTCCCCTTGAGCTTTGCCGTCGGATCCCCCAGTTTGTTGGCCGCATAGGCGTGGGCGAACTCGTGCAGCGGAAGGGATATCAGCAGCACGGGCACGATGTATATGAGTCTTTGCAGCAGATTGCTGAAATATTCAGGCATGTCTTCTCCTTGTATTATGCATATTATACCAGAACTTAAAAGTGCTTACACACCCGTTTTTGCGTAATGCGCCTGTGACCCGTCCCGCAGAAGTCCGAGGATTTTTTCCCCCGAGGCCATGTCCGGTGCGTCCACCATGAGGATGAAATTCCTTTTCTGGGGCCAGTCCCCCGATAGCAATTTTTTCACCATCGGCGAATCCTGGCCTGTCCAGGCGCTCACAACCACATTCCCGGGTGCCATTTCGCAGATGTCCCAAAGGGAATGGTACTGCGAGTCGTAATCGAAACCTGTCACTGCGGGTATCCCGACGAAGCTCTCAATGACCTTCGGGTAACTGCCGCAGTAATGGATCCGTCCTCCACCCACCGCCTGGAGAAAACGGATGTCCCGTTCCAGGACGAACTCCCTGTACGTCTCCGGACTGATGAGGTGGGTGGTGCAGTTGCTGATCCTGGCACCGCCTTTCCACAGGCTTTTCCAGTCGAAGAACCATTCTGCGTCATCGGTGATGTAGCTGCGTTGCTCCCGGGTGTATTCGATCATGTAGTCCGTGATGAAATCCAGGAGAAATCCAAGTTCATCCGGATGGTCGTGGAAATCCAGGAAAATGTCGTTGCCCCTTATAAGGTGGGCGTTGTTGAACGGGCTCTGGATGTCCGGCAACTGAATGTGGTAACCTACGGGAAGGTTTTGGAGGAAATATTCGGTGAACTGGCGCAGCTTCCCGCTCCATCCGGCATTGGGCCCCGGTTTTTCCAGTGCACGGACATTTTTCATGTCAGTGAGCACATGGGTCTTCGCGCAGGGAAGGTTGTTCGGGGGGATGAACAGCTCGCACCCGAAGGCGGACGCGATGATGGCCGTCCCGAAATCCACCCGGACGCCCGGAACGCAGTCGTCCTCCAGTTCCATGTGGTTTTTCAATCCGTCCAGCTGGCTTTTCAGCATGACAAACGGATTCGCCAGCCGCTCCTCCCATGGGGGAAGATCCACCGGCGTGTTGATGATGAAGGCGGGTTTTGCCTCCTCTGGCCGCAATGCCATCCCCTTGTATTTTTCATACAGCGTGGCAAACCGGCGCTGGAAGCTGTCCGGCATGGAATAGGATGCCTTGATGTTCATCTTTTTCCTGCCTCATGTTTCTCCATGAGCATCATGTCGATCTCCCTGGTGTCGACATTGGCGTTCACGATTTTCACGGTGACGGCGTCCCCGAGGGTGAACCGCTTCTTCCCCTGTTTCTCCGTGAGGGAATAAGTGGATTTGTCATAGGAATAGTATCCGTTCAGATTTTCGATCCGGATCAGCCCTTCCACGGTGTTGTCCAGTTCAACGAACATGCCAAAGGCCGTCACCCCCGACACAACACCTTCAAAAACATCCCCGATGTGATTCTTTGTGTAGACGGCTTTGAAATAGTCGATGACATCCCTCTCGGCTTTTTCCGCCAGCCTTTCAGCATTTGAGCATGCGAGGGATATTTCCTGAAGGTCCTCCGGGGCCTTGTTCCCCTTCAGATAGGATTTGATCATCCTGTGGTTGATCAAGTCCGGATAGCGCCGGATCGGGGAGGTGAAGTGACAGTACATCTCCGAAGCCAACCCGAAGTGCCCGATGTTCGCCGGGGTGTATACGGCTTTTTTCAAGGTGCGCAATGTCACTGAGTTCACCAGGTGTTCCACCCGGCTGCCTTTGACATTGTTCAGCAGACGCTGCAATGATTTCGGATTGATGTCATGATGCTGCCTGATCTCAAACCCGAGGGTCTTGACGAATTTGTTGAGCTCGGCAATCTCCTGCTCATCCGGCCTGTCATGCACCCGGAAAATAAGGGGAAGGTTCTTCATGCTGAAATGTGCGGCAACGGTCTCGTTGCATAGGATCATGAATTCCTCGATGATCTGGTTGGCGACGCCGCTTTGCGTCTCGCGGATGTCAATCGGGATTCCTTCCGTGTTCAGAATGACCATCGTGTCCTTCAGGTCAAAATCCATGGAGCCCCGGTCCATTCTTTTTTTCCTGAGGGTCAGGGCCAGGTCCCTCATCTCCCTGAAATCTCCTGCCAGGACAGAATATTTCCTGATGAGCTCCGGATCGTTTCCCTCCAGGATGGCGCTCACGTCATCATATGTCATCCGCTCCATGGTCCGGATGACGCTTTCGCTGATTTTCACATCCACGACCCCGCCCTTGCCGTCCACCTGCATCATCACCGACAGGGCCAGCCGGTCCACCTGTGGATTCAGGCTGCAAAGGCCATTGGACAATTCCTCCGGGAGCATGGGGATCACCGTGTCCACAAGATAGACGCTGGTCCCCCTTTTCCGTGCCTCCCTGTCCATCAGGGTCCCTTTTCCCACGAAAGCCGAGACATCCGCGATATGGACGCCCAGCATGTGGTTGCCGTTTTGAAGTTTCTCTATGGAAACCGCATCATCCAGGTCCTTGGCATCGGCTCCGTCGATGGTGACCATCCTCAGTTTCCTGTAATCAGTCCGTTTGCCGGGCATGTCCTCCATGACCGTGGCACCGACCTGCCTGGCCTCCTCCTTCACCGCCTCCGGATATTCCGTCAGGAAGCCATATGACCTGGAGATCAGGTTGATATATGCCCCTTTTGAGGTTTTCGGGCCGATGACCTCAATGATTTCCCCGTTTGCCGGCCTGCCTTTCGATGGAGACCCGGTGATTCTCACAACCAGCATGAAGTCCTCGTCCAGATTGAAATCCTTGTAGTTGGTCAGGAGGATGGGCTCCATCCTCTTGTCAAAGGGGGCAAGGAAAGGCCTGCCGTCCTGGATTTTCACGCCACCTGTGACTTCCTTGCGTTCCAGGTCGAAAATCTTGATCACCCTGCCGACTTTCTCTTTTCTTTTTCTTCCATCCTCGAGTGATATGAGCACATTGTCCCCGTGCATGGCTCCATTGAGGTTTTCCGGTGGAATAAACACATCGTTCTTTTCCCTGTCCTCAGGAATGAAGAAGGCGAACTGCCTGCTCGTCCCCTGGATGGTCCCCTTGAATTGCCTCGGGCCTGTCCCTTGATTATTCTTTCTCATTTTATACCAAACCAGGATTTGATGGTTCTCCACAGCAGTGTGAAGAATCCTGCCTTCAACATTCCGTCAGCCGTCAGCAGGTCCACGGTTCCCAGCACCTCTCCATCCAGCAGGTAGCTTACTTTGCCCACCGCCAGATCTTTTTCAAAGGGGGCGGTCAATTTATCAGGAAGGTCCACCACCCTTTCGATTTTTTTTGCATCCTGCCTGTTCATCAGGAACTCCGAATCCTCTTTGATATAGATATCCATTTCCAGTCCGACTCCCTTGTCCACTTTCAGGGTGTCGGCGATGATCCCTTTCTCCTCGATGCGGACTACCTCGAAGTTCAAATATCCGTAATCCAGCAGTTTCGCCGTCTCCGCGAACCGGGTGTTGGTGTCCGGGCATCCCAGGACGATGGCAACGAGTCCGAAATCCCCTCGTTGTGCGGTTCCCGCCAGGCAGTATCCTGCACGTGTGGTGAAACCCGTCTTGAGTCCCGTCGCCCCCGGGTAGAAAGTGATCAGGCGGTTGCGGTTGTACATGTCGATGGAGTTCCCGCCGGGACGGAAAACATCATAGATCTTCGAGGTGAACTCCAGGATCTCCGGATGCACTGTGACCAGGGTCCGCGCCAGTACGGCCAGGTCGCGGGTCGTGCTGTAGGATTCGTCGTCGAGTCCGGTGGAATCGGTGTACCGGGTGTCGGCCATCCCCAGTTCCGCTGCCTTCATGTTCATCATGGACACGAAGGCGTCATGGGTTCCCGCCACATGCTCAGCCACCGCCACGGCGGCGTCATTGGCGGAATGGATCTCAATGGCCGCAATCATTTCCCTCAGGGTGAAAACCTCCCCCGGGACCAGGTAAACCTGGGAACCGCCGAAGCTGTAAGCATATTCCGACACGCTGACCTGGTCCTCGAACCCCAGCTTGCCTTCCTTGATTCTTTCCATGACAATCATGGTGGTCATGACCTTGGTGATGCTTGCCATGGGCAGCCTCTGGTCGATGTTGTGTTCATATAGGATCTTTCCGGTCTCCACATCCATCAGGATGGCGCTTGTTGCCTGGAGTTCCTCGATGCTGGTGTCCCGCATGATTTCATTCACCCGGCTGATATCGAAGTCCTCGTTCGCCGGGACAACATGCCCCGTGAACAGGGAAAGGATCATGATCAATACAATGGTCCGTGTCAGTTTTTTCTTCATGTGTGTTGTTCCTCCTGCCTGCCTATAGGCGTTCTGTTCCCTGCCGGGTGACCCTTGCAAGGATCAGTTTTCTTTTCTTTGGTTTTTCCTTCGAGAATGTATAGGACTGCCTGATGCCCCTGATGATTTCCCCGTGTTCTTCGAATGATGTATAGGCGCGGGCAAGGCGTTCCCCTTTCCGCACATGGTCGCCGGCTTTTTTATCCAACCGCACCCCCGCAGTATGGTCCACGGGGCTGTCTTTCTCAGTCCTGCCCGCTCCGCAGTCCATGGATGCCTTGCCGATGCCCATGGCTTTGACGCTTGTGACATATCCCTCTTCCTCAGAGAAAACCTCCAGGATGTGCCCCGACTGGCCAAACAGGGAGTAATCCTCCGCCACCCGGTCATCCCCCCCCTGTGCCCGGATCATCTCCTTGAGTTTTTCCAGGGCTTTTCCATTCTTCATGGATTCAGCGGCCAGGACCCTCGCTTTGTCCACGGGCGTCCCCTTCGCCAGGTGCAGCATCTCCCCTGCCAATGCCGTGGAAATCTCCATGAGGTCGGGGATGTCCTTCCCTTTTAGCATCTCGATGGATTCCTCCACTTCGATGGCATTGCCCACGCAATAACCCAGGGGCTGGTCCATGGTGGTAATCAGCGCCGAGACGTTCCTTCCGTTCATGTCACCGATGCGCACCATCACTTTGGCAAGCTCTATGGCAGCTTGCTCGTCCTTCATGAAGGACCCTTCCCCTGCCTTGACATCCAGAACCATGCTCTTCGCCCCGCCCGCCAGTTTCTTTGACATGATGCTGGTGGCGATGAGCGGGATGGAATCCACCGTGGCGGTGAGATCCCGAAGCCCGTAGAGGATCTTGTCTGCGGGCACCATGTTCCCTGTCTGCCCGATGATACACAAGCCTGTCTCCATGTAGATGCGTTTGAACTCGTCTGGTTCCAGTTCGGTCCTAAAGCCGGGAATGGCTTCCAGCTTGTCGATGGTTCCACCGGTATGCCCAAGCCCCCTGCCCGACATCTTCGCCACATACAGCCCCAGAGAGGCCACAGCCGGGGAGATGATGAAGGTTGTCTTGTCTCCCACGCCCCCGGTGCTGTGCTTGTCCACCGTGGGCAGGCTTTCGTCCAGTTCCAGGACGCTTCCGGATTCGGTCATCAGTTGGCAGAGCGCGGCGGTCTCCCCGTCGTCCATGCCTTTCAGAAAAACAGCCATCAACAGGGCCGACGTCTGGTAATCCGGGATGCTGCCGTTGCAAATGCCCTCGATGAAGAAGGAAAGCTCCTCCCGGGTCAGTGTGCCCCCGTCTCTTTTTTTTCGGATGATCTCAACGAACCTCATGCCGGCACCTTTCTTTTTGCCTTTCCTGTGGATAGTCCTATCTTACATGAATCCAGCATGTTTTTCCACAGGTTTATTCCTCCGCCAAGGGGTTGGAGGTGTTTTTTTCAATCTCTCCGGTGGCCAGCCTGTCGCACTTGTTGTTATACTCGTTGTCGCTGTGTCCCTTGACCTTGATCCAGGTAACCTCATGGATTTTTGTGAGCCGGTGAAGCGTTTCCCAAAGCTCCCTGTTTTTCAACTCGTCTTTTTTCTTTTTCCAGCCCAGGGCTTCCCAGTTGTCGATCCATTTCTCGTTGAAGGCATTCACCAGATAGGCGCTGTCGGAATGCAGCTTCACCCGGCAAGGTTCCTTGAGCAGTTCCAGCGCTTTGACGGCGGCGGTCAGCTCCATCTCGTTGTTGGTGGTGGCTTCCTTGAATCCCGTCACGCTCTTCTCATGTTTGCCATATAGAAGGATGCCCGCATAGCCCCCCGGTCCGGGATTGCCGCTGCAGGCACCGTCCGTGTAGATGGAAACGGTCTTCATCGGCCTTCCCCCATCCTCATGGATTTCCATGCGGCGGCGTTGACTGCCTTTATCATCGCCTGGCGGAAGCCTTCCTGCTCCAGATCTCTGACTCCCTCAATGGTGGCCCCCCCGGGAGAACATATCTTGTCCTTGAGGCTGGCAGGGTGTTCCCCTCCCTCGAGGACCATCTTTGCAGACCCCATGACCGCCTGGGCGGCGAGGACATATGCCTTGTCCCTCTGCAGGCCAAGCCCGACCCCGGCGTCCGCCATGGCCTCGATGAGCATGAAGACATAGGCCGGGCTGCTTCCGGCCAGGGCGGTGGCGGCATCCATGTCCTTTTCCTCCAGGACCATGGTCCTGCCCACGCTGTCAAAAACATCGAGGACATCCCTCAGGTCACGGTCGGTGGCCAGGGTTCCTTTCACCACCGTTGTCATCCCCTCCCCCGTCAGGACAGGCATGTTGGGCATCACCCGGATGATCCGTTCACCGGGAAGAATCTCCTCGTATCTCTTTAATTTGATCCCGGCAGCGACGGACACCACCAGTTTTCCTTTCAGAACAGGCAAAAGCAGTGCCATCACATCCGGCAGGATGCCCGGCTTCAGGGCGAAGACCACCATGTCAGCGTCCTCACAGGCCTTCTCCGGGGAATGAAACACCGTGCAGTTCGGCTCCTTTCCCAGGCCTTCCAGCCTGGATGGGTCCGTGTCATACACTCGGACAAGGATGTCGTTCCTGTTTGCGATGATGCCCCTTGCCAGGGCACCTCCCATGTTTCCTGCACCGATGAAAGCAATCTGCATGCCTCATTCCCCTTCCTTCTTCATGATGATGCTTTTGTCCCCCACCTTGTTTTCCATTTTCATATGATAGACCATATGGGGATGGGGGGTCCCGTTGATGGGATTGAAATCCTTGTCGGTCATGTTCCCGGCGACCTGTGTGAACACCCTGCCGTCGGGGTTGATGACCTCGAGGGTATCTCCATTGCTTATGGGGCTCTTCTGGAGGATGGTGGCTGTTTTCGTCTCCTCGTCATATTCGAGGATCCTCCCGGCAAAGGACTGTTCCCGGATATAGCTGCCCGAGTGATAAATCTGGGCATTGGGCTTGTTGTCGAAATAGAAGGCGGTGGTGTATTCCCGGTGGCTTGCCTTGGAGACCAGGTCCATCCATTCCTCCCGGAACACATATCCTCCGGGATCCAGGCAATATGCATCCATGGCCTGCCTGTATCCCATGGTCACGCTTGCCGTGTACAGGAGGCTTTTCATCCGTCCTTCTATCTTGAAGCTTGACAGCCCGCTTTCCATCATCTCCGGGATGTGCCGGATCATGCAAAGGTCCCGGGAGTTGAAGAAATATGTTCCCCTTTCGTCCTCGTGCACCGGAAAATATTCCCCGGGCCTCTGTTCCTCCACCAGGGCGTATTTCCAGCGGCAGGGCTGGGTGCATTCCCCCCTGTTGGCGTCCCTTCCCGCCATATAGTTGCTGATCAGGCAACGGCCTGAATAGGAGACGCACATGGCTCCGTGGACGAAAGCCTCCAGTTCCGTTTCCGCGGGGATGTCCCTGCGGATCTGCTTGATTTCCTCCAGGGAAAGCTCCCGTGCCAGAATGATCCGTTTGGCTCCCAGGGAAGCGTACAGGGCGGCAGTATGGCTGTTGAGGGTGTTTGCCTGGGTGCTGATGTGGATGTCAACCCCCGGGGCTTCCCGTTGGACCAGCCCAATCAGTCCGGGATCCGCCACGATGATTCCGTCCACCCCGATATTCCCCAGGAAACGGGATGCATCGGATATCCCGTCGATGTCCCTGTTCCGGGCAATGATGTTGAGGGTGACAAAGAGTTTTCTGTCCAGGGAACGGGCAAGGGCTACCGCCTCTGCCATTTCATCTTTTGTGAAGTTCCCTGCGGATTTCCGGAGGCTCAGGTCCTTGAGGCCGCAATATGCAGCGTCGGCTCCATATGCATAGGCGTAACGCAGTTTTTCCATGTCCCCCGCCGGGGCGAGGAGCTCTGTCTTCTTCATGGGGTTTCCTTTCAGTCCTGGTACCTCCTCACGTTGGCCAGATGCTCCTCATATGTGCTGGCAAAGGCATGGTAGCCATCCCCTTTGGCGACATAGTAATAGAAATTGTGTTCATCGGGGTAAAGGGCGGCGATAAGGGACATTTCCCCGGGATTGCAGATGGGGCCCGGGGGCAGGCCGTCGTACATATAGGTGTTGTACGGGTGGTCGATCTGGGTGTCAACGGTGAGGAGAAATTCCTTGACCTGGCCTGTCTCGTTCAGGAAATAGTATTGTATGGTGGCATCAATCTGGAGCCTCCGCAGGGAGGTGTCCGAAGCCTTGAGCCTGTTGTAGATGACGCCGGCGATCATGGACCGTTCATCATCCCTGCGCGCTTCCTTCTCGATGAGGGAGGCGATGATCACCACTTCGTCGATTGTCAGGCCCATCCGTTCCGCCCTCTGCCTGTACGTCAAGCTGAACTTCCTGTTGAAATTGGCCAGCATCCTGTATATGGCGTCCTCTTCGTCCTGGGTGATGTCAAACAGGTAGGTGTCGGGGAACAGGTAGCCTTCCAGCCTGCTGATCCGGTGGGGATTGACCGGGATCCCCTCTATGAAGTCAAAGGGATACTCCCCGGTGTCGCAGGCCTGGATGAATGCCTCCTCGTCGATGAAATCATATTCCGTGACGATTTCCAGGGTCTGGAGGAAGGTGAGTCCTTCCGGGAAGAACACTCGCTGGGTGGGATTGGCCAGAGGAAGCTGGGATATGATGTGGATGATCATGTCATACCCCACGGGATTGTCGTAATCCACATATTTGTTGAGCATGTGGTATCCGGACTTGTAATTGTAATCGTTGCCCATGAGGCGGGAGTAGATGTTGAAGATCCGGGCATCGCTGATGAAACCCTCCTCCTCCAGGATTTCCGCGATCCTCTTTGTCGAGGACCCCATGGGGATGAATATCTTGACGGCATCCTCATCGGATATGGTGCCCACGAGGGCGGGGATGTCCGTGCTTTCCCGCTCCATGACGAAACCATATGTCAGGTTGTAAGCCCAGAGGAACAGGAGCACCACGAAAACGATAAAAGCCAGCCACAGCAACCTCCCGATGTTGGTGAACACGCCGTGGGGAATCCTTACCCTTTTCCGTTTCTTCTTTCTTTTTTCTGCCGTCATATGTTGCCATCTCCTATGCACTATGAATCATTATACCATAATATCAGTAGTTTCCACCGTACCTGGCGAAAGCTGACCGCATCCATCCGGCCCACTCCTGTTCCACCTGGATCGTCCGGTAATCCCCGTAGTCCTTGGCAATGAAACCCCCGTTCCTGTGGAACTTCTCCACCAGTTGCCTGGCATGCTCCTCAATCAGCGCCTTGTCCCCGGTGGGCAGCACACGCTGGATGTCACAGGAGGAGAACAGGGTGGCTCTCCCGGCAATTTTTTCCGCCAGCCGATCCAGGCCCATGAGGCCCGGCTGGTCCAGCTGGAGGACGTCAACGCCGGATTCAATCAGGTCGTCCAGGATCTCATATATATATCCGCAGCTGTGCATGAACACCTTCATGCCATGGCGGTGGGCCCTGCCGCAGAGCCTCTTGAATATGGGTTTGTAGATGTCCCGCCACATGGCCGGGCTGATGAGAAGCCTGTCCTGGGTGCCCCAGTCCTCGCAGAAAAACACGGCATCCACCCCCAGTCTCCCATAGTTGTCGATCATTCCCTCCAGCATGCACACGCACTTTTCGTGGAGCTTGTCGATGCGTTCCCTTTCCAGGATCAGGTCCATCAAAAAAATCTCCAGCTTGCGCATGTTCCTGGTGATGGCGAAGGGAAAACCCACCAGCCATCCGGTGACATACTTGTCACGGTTTCGTGCAATCTCCTCCTCAAGGTGGAGATACCGTTCCGGGTTGTCCCAGTCGGGGAAGGCGTAATCGTCCAGCTGGTCCCATGAGGACAGCACCCCTTCCAGGGTCTCCCCCCCGCCCGTGGCGTCATGCCACATTTTTCCCCACAGGTTCCCAAATGCGTCTTTTTTCAAGAAACCGTTGAAATCCGCGTATCCGGGATAAGCGTCTGCAAAGAAAGAGGGATTCTGCCACTGGTACTCCTCTTTCTCGTCCGTCCTGAAATTCGCCCCGACAATATCGGCATGGTGCCCGTAGGAATAGCTGTGGCCGATTCTGGGGGGGCTGTCGAACCCCACGACTTTCCTGATGATTTCTTTTGGTGTCATGCTTCATTCCTTCTTTCCTTGGTTTGCATCCTGTATTTCCCCGCCATGACCATCCGCGCAAGGGCTTTTTCATCTTCCGGCACATCGTGGAAATCCATCATGGCCGTGCCGATGTCCTCTGGGCGATGGAAATCCCCTGAACAAGTCATGGCAAGGCCGTGCAGGCGGGCATACCGCTTCGCCAGATGATTCCTTGAATCATGCCTTGCATTCCCGTTGTAGGTCTCCATTCCATCCAGGAGCCTCGGATCCACCCTTGTCATGTGGGACCGGAAGGGATGGGCCTGGATGGCGATGATCCCCGTCCCCCGGATGATTCTCCTGAATTCCGCCAGGCTTCTTTTATATAGGAAGGGGTCCTCATGGAGAAAGCTCCTGTCGAATCCGTAGACGAGGTAGTCATTGTTGTTCTCCAGAAACCGCAACTCCATTCCCAAAAGGACATGCAACCCGATTTCCAGTCCCCTTTCCCTTGCCCTGTCATACCCTTCCAGAAAGCGGTCCACGATAAAACCGGCGTCCCGGCCATGGTGCCGTTCAAAAAATCCGGCATAATAGTGGTCGGTGACACAGATTCCCGTATACCCGTTCATATGGTGAAGGTCCGCTACCGCGGTGGCCCTGACGATGGAACAGGGGCTGCTCTCCCTGGTATGGCAGTGGATCTCATATAAATTCTTGCTCACCTATTCAAAATACCTCACGCCTGCTTCAAAAATCCGCATGTCCTTTTCCCCCGGCACGTTTACGCAGACATGGCGCCCCATCCTCTCGGAATGCCCCATCTTGCCAAAGACACGTCCGTCCGGGCTGGTGATGCCTTCCACCGCCATATAGGAGCCGTTTGGGTTGTAACGCGGATTGTCGCCGGGGATGTGGCCCATGTCCACATACTGGGTTGCAATCTGGCCTTGGTCCAGCAGCGAAAGGAATTCCTCCGGGCTGCAGACGAACCTGCCCTCCCCGTGGCTCACGGGGACGGTGTAGACAGTCCCGGGGGCTGCCAGGGACAGCCACGGGGAAAGGTCTGAGACCACCTTGGTGTCCACCATGCGGGAGACATGCCTTCCGATGCGGTTGAACGTCAGCGTGGGGCTGTCCTCCCTCATGTCCCTGATTTCCCCGTAGGGCAAAAGACCCAGCTTGATGAGGGCCTGGAACCCGTTGCAGATTCCAAGGACAAGCCCGTCCCTGTTTTCAAGCATGTCCAGGACTTCCATGGCCACCAGGGGATTCCGGAACACGGTGGCGATGAATTTCCCCGACCCTTCCGGTTCGTCCCCGGCACTGAACCCTCCAGGAAGCATCAGGATCTGGCTTTTCCGGATGGCTGCGGCATATCTGCGGATGGATTCCCCGATGTCGGTTGAATTCAAGTTGCGGAATATCTCCAGGACGCAAGCAGCGCCTGCTTTTTCAAATGCAGCCCGGGTGTCCGTCTCACAGTTGGTCCCGGGAAAGACCGGGATGAAGACACGGGGTTTGCCCCAGCCTCCCTTGCGTACGGCGATGCTTCCGTAAAATATCTTTTCAACGGATTTGCTGCACGGCTGCCCCGCTCCAGTGGGGAAGACACTCTCCAGGCCCGCTTCCCAGTGATCCAACAGGTCCTTGAGATCCAGTGTCCTGCCGGCCAGTTCCACGGCTGGCTTTTCCGAAATGGTGCCGATGGCCTCGAAGGGGGTCTCTCCCCTTGCCTCGGCGACGATGCACCCGTAAAGGGGCCTGAGGCATTCCTCCGGGGACAACCCTTCCCTTGCGGCAAATCCCAGCATGTTTCCGAAACACATTTTGCTCACCGCCTCGGCGATGCCCCCCTCTTTCACCGAGGAGGCGGATACGATGATGCCCTGTTCCACCAGACGACGGAATGTCCCGTAGATTTCCATGGCCTCTTCAAAATTAGGCACATGGTCACCGCTGCAGGGAATCCTTGCCAGGACGACCGTGTTGCCGGCCTCCTTGAATTCTGCTGATATCACCTCGCCGGCTTTCCCCGGGCACACGGCGAAGGAAACCAGTGTAGGCGGGACATGCCTGTCCTTGAACGTTCCCGACATGCTGTCTTTTCCACCGATGGAAGGCAATCCCGTCCGTTTCTGGGCATGGTATGCGCCAAGCAAGGCGGCCAGGGGCTTTCCCCAGCTCTCCCTTCCGGAGAGCCGCTGGAAATATTCCTGGAAGGTGAAGCGGATTCTTTTCACATCCCCTCCCATGGCTGCGATTCTGGCCATACTCTCCAAAACGGCATAACAGGCCCCGTGGAAGGGACTCCATTTCCCGATGCGGGGGTTGTAGCCGCATGCCATCAGCGTGGCGGTGCCGGTCTCCCCCTTTTCCACAGGCAGTTTGGCGGCCATGCCTTCCTGGGGGCTCATCTGGGTTTTTCCGCCAAAGGGCATCAGGATGCTGCCGGCGCCGATGGTGCTGTCGAAACGCTCCACCAGGCCCTTTCGGGAGCAGGCATGGATGCTTCCCAGGCCGTTTTTCCAACGGGCTTCCCAATCCAGGCCTGCAGCGGGCCTTTCAAAATATGAAGGGTTCCCGGGTGCTTTGACAAGGGCTTCAACATGCTGGGTGATGCCATTGGTATCGAGGAAATCCCTGGAAATGTCCACGATGGTCGTGCCCCGCCATTCCATGATGATTCTGTTTTGGCCGGTTACGGTTGCCACGAGGGTCGCTTCCAGGTTCTCCTCCCCTGCCAGCCGTATGAATGCCTCAACATCCTCCGGGGCCAGCACCACGGCCATCCTTTCCTGGGATTCGCTGATGGCCAGCTCCGTCCCGTCCAGGCCTTCATATTTCCTGGGGACCTTGTCCAGGTCGATGTGGATGCCCGGGGCAAGTTCCCCGATGGCCACGCAGACCCCTCCGGCACCGAAATCATTGCATTTCTTGATCATCAGGCTGGCCTTTTGGTTCCTAAACAGCCGTTGTATTTTTCTTTCCGTGGGAGGATTGCCTTTCTGCACCTCGGCGCCACAAGCGGCGAGGGATTCCTCATCATGCTTTTTCGAGGACCCAGTGGCTCCCCCGCATCCGTCCCTGCCGGTCCGGCCTCCCAGGAGAAGGACCACATCCCCTTCCTGCGGGGACAACCGCGTCACGTTTCTCCGCGGGGCGGCCGCGATGACTGCACCGATCTCCATCCTTTTTGCAAGAAACCCCTCGTCATATACTTCGTCCACATATCCCGTTGCCACGCCGACCTGGTTGCCGTAGGAACTGTATCCATGGGCCGCTTCCCGGGTGATTTTCATCTGCGGGAGCTTGCCCGGCAATGTCTTTGAAAAATCCTCCCCGGGATCCCCGGCGCCTGTAAGGCGCATGGCCTGATAGACATAGGCCCTTCCGGACAATGGGTCACGGATGGCGCCTCCCAGGCAGGTGGCGGCTCCACCGAAGGGTTCAATCTCCGTGGGATGGTTGTGGGTCTCGTTCTTGAACATGACGAGCCATTCTTCCGTTTCCCCGTCCACCTCGGCCTCCACCACGATGCTGCATGCATTGTTTTCCTCGGATTCCTCCAGGTCGGTGAGCAGCCCCTGCTTTTTCAGTTCCTTTGCGGCAATGGTGGCGATGTCCATGAGGGTCACGCACTTGTTCTGCCCCCCGTAGAGGGATGTCCTTGCCTCCAGGTATTCCCGGTGGGCCTGCCTGCAGTGTTCGAGATAGGGGGACTGTTCCATTTCCACCCTGTCAATGCAGGTGAGGAAGGTGGTGTGGCGGCAATGATCGGACCAATAGGTGTCAATCACACGGATCTCTGTCACGGTGGGGTCCCTGTCCTCCGACTGGAAATATTCCTGTATGAAGGCCAGATCCTCCATGTTCATGGCAAGTCCCGCCTCTTCCATGAAGGCGCTTCTTCCTTTTTCGTCCATCTCCCGGAAGCCATGCAGCATCCTGACGGAAGCGGGGGCAAAAAAAGCCGTTTCCAGGGTTTTTGGCTTGGACCATTCCGCCTCCCTGCTTTCCACGGGGTTGACCACATAATCCTTGATCCTGGCAATCTCCTCCCCGGAGAGGTCCCCGGACAGGATGTACACGGTGGCGGTACGGACCACAGGATTTGCATCCTTGTCCAGGAGCCTGATGCACTGGACACAGGAATCCGCCCGCATGTCGTATTGCCCGGGCAGGTATTCCACTGCAAAGGCTGTCATGCCTTCGCCAAGGGGAAGGGTTTCTTCTGTCACCCTGTCCACCGGCGGTTCACTGAAGATGGTGTCCTTTGCTTTTTGGAAGACATCGGCGGAGATGCCGGATATGTCATACCGGAAGACGATGCGGACACCCTTGATGCCCCTGATGCCCAGAAAATCCCTGAACTGTCGGAAACAGGATTCCGCCTCGATGGCGTAATCCTGTTTTTTCTCGACAAAAATTCTTTTCACATGGTTCATTCCCCGTCGCCTTCCTTGTCCTGGTCCGTGGTGAAAGCCTCCAGGATGGCGCTGCTTCTCCTGATGAAATCCGAAAGGTCCGAGGATTTCAGCCTTCCGGCGGACAGGAGGGCCAGCTGGTAGATGTGCCGGACCGCGTCCTCCTTGCCAGGGCCGTCGGCAAGTCCCGAGAGTCTCCTGATCACGCCGTTGGATGCATTCAGGACCAGTTTCTCCTCGGATGGCATGGAGCCTCCGCCGAACATCCTGCTCATTTCCTGCATCCGCCTGGATTCCTCGCTGGTGACCAGGATGGCGGGGACCTGCTCCGCCTTGAGGCTTTCCGCCTCGATCTTCATGCTCCCCTCGCCCAGGACCTTTTTGAAATATTCCTTCAGGTCGTCCAGTCCTTCCGCCAGTTCCTCCCCTTTCAGGATCTCCGATATGTTGCTGTCGACGCTCTCGAACCGCAGGTCGGGGTTCTTGCCTTCGATGAAGGAGATGAAGTGGCTGTCAAGCACGGCATTGAGCACCACCGCATCCAGGCCGTGTTCCTTGAAAAGGGTGATGTAAGGGGCTTGCTTCTCTGTATCCGAGGCATAATACACCTTGTTCGTGTGCTTGTCCATGTTCTTTGCCAGGTAATCCTCCAATGTCACGTATTTGTCGTCGATGGTCTTGTACAGGATGAATCCCTTGACCTTTTCATAAAACTTCTCTTCCCTGAGGCATCCGTATTTGACGAAGGGGTTGATGTCGTCCCAGTAGCGGTTGTAGTCCTCCCGCTGCTTGTTGAAGAGCTCCTTGAGCTTGTCCGAGACCTTCTTGGTGATGTGGTTGGAGATCTTGTTCACATAGCCGTCGTTCTGGAGGAAGCTCCTGGAAACGTTCAGCGGAAGGTCGGGGCAGTCGATGACCCCTTTCAGGAGCATGAGGAACTCCGGGATGACCTCCTTGATGTTGTCTGCCACGTAGACCTGGTTATAGTATAGCTGGATGCGCCCTTCCATGGACTCCAGCTCATGCTTGAGCTTGGGGAAGAAGAGGATTCCCTTGAGCCGGAAGGGATACTCCATGTTCAGGTGGATCCAGAAAAGGGGCTCGTTGTAGTCCATGAATGTCTTTCTGTAGAACTTCCTGTAATCCTCGTCCGTGCACTCGGAGGGTTTTTTCAGCCAGAGGGGGCTTGTCTCGTTGACCGCCTCCCCTTCTTTTTCCTCGGGCTTGACCTCGTCTTTCACATATATTTCAAAGGGCAGGAAACCGCAATACTTCCGTACCACGCTCCGCACTTTGTATATGTCCAAAAACTCCTTTTCCTCTTTCATGATGTGGAGGATGACGTCGGTTCCCCTCGTGGACCGGATGCCCGGTTCCATGGCGTACTCGCTGGTCCCGTCGCTCTCCCAACGGACAGGCTGCGCCCCGTCCGTGTATGACAGGGTCTGGATCTCCACTTTCTCCGCCACCATGAAGGCAGAATAGAAGCCCAGTCCGAAATGGCCGATGATCTGGTCCTTTGCATTCTCATCCTTGTATTTCTCCAGAAAGTCCTGCGCCCCGGAGAAGGCGATCTGGTTGATGTATTTCCTGACTTCCTCACCGGTCATCCCGATGCCGTTGTCGGAAAAGGTCAGGGTCTTCTGCTTCTTGTTCACCGTGACGGTGATGAAAAGTTTTTCCTCTTCCCCCTTCTTCACTTCCTCCAGCTCCATAAGCCTCTTGTATTTGCTCAGTGCATCGGCGGAATTGGAGATGAGTTCCCGGATAAAGATATCCTTGTCAGAGTAGAGCCACTTCTTGATGATGGGCAGGATGTTGTCGGTATTGATTGAAATGCTGCCTTTTTCCATGGTCATGAACAGTCCTCTCCTTTTATATTTTATCTTTTATTAAAATATACATAGAACCCTTTTTCTTGTCAAATTTATTGATAAGGGTACCGAATAGTGATATATTACTTTGTATGGATAAATGGTTCATAAATAGGTTGAATCTGAAGAGCCTCAAGCCTGCAAAAGTAATAATGCTGGGCTTTTTCCTTGTCATATTCATCGGGACCATCCTGCTGGTGATGCCCTTTTCCTCGTCGGACGGCAAAAGCATCGGATTCCTGGATGCCCTGTTCACGGCCACCAGCGCCGTGTGCGTGACGGGGCTGGTGGTGCGGGATACAGGAACCGCCTTTTCCCTGTTTGGCCAGACCGTCATCCTGATCCTCATCCAGACGGGCGGCCTCGGCCTGATGACCTTTGCCACCATGTTCTCCCTCCTGCTGGGCAGGAAGGTGAACCTCAAGGAACGGCTGACCCTCCAGGAGACGGTGAGCGACCTCTCACTGTCAGGCATTGTCCGGTTGTTCAAACACCTGCTCATCGTGGTATTCTCCATCGAGCTCCTGGGCTCATTCATCCTCTCCTTCCGGTTCATCCCGGAATACGGTGTGTCAAAAGGCATATGGATGAGCGTTTTTCATTCTGTCTCCGCCTTCTGCAATGCCGGGTTCGACATCATCGGAACCGTTGCACAGCCCTTCGCCAGCTTTTCCGGATATTCCTCCGTGCCGCTGGTCCTGCTGACGATTTCCACGCTGTTCATCATCGGCGGGTTGGGCTTCATCACCTGGCGGGACATCTTCACGGTCAGGAGGTTCAGGGATTTCATGCTGCACACGAAAATCGTTCTCCTCACAACCCTTTTCCTGATTGTATCAGGCTTTGTGTTCATCTTCATCCTGGAATTCTCCAACACTTTGGAAGGCATGGGGTTCATGGACAAGGTGCTCAATGCATTTTTCCATGCCACCACCCCAAGGACCGCAGGGTTCAACACCCTTGAGGTAGCCAAATTCCAGCCGGGGGCCCAGTTCGTCACAAAGATCCTGATGTTCATCGGTGGCGCCCCGGGATCCACAGCAGGGGGAATCAAAGTCACCACCTTCGCCATCATCGTATTCACATTGGTCTCCTATCTCAGGCACAGCGAGGATGTGAATATCCTGAAGAGAAAGGTGAGCTGGAGCATCGTCAGGAAAAGCATCTCCATCCTCTTCCTGGGGGTCACGGTGGTGCTTTTTTCCACCTTCGTGCTGCTTATAGCGGGAGAGGGGAGCCTTTCCCAGGTCCTCTTCGAGTCCATCTCGGCTTTCGGCACCGTGGGACTTTCCACAGGTATCACCCCCTATCTCTCCGCCATTGGAAAAATTATGATCATCATCACCATGTTCTTAGGCAGAGTCGGCCCCCTCGCGGTGGCCGTTACAATCACCTTCATTTCCGGAGGGAAAAAACTCTTTTCCTATCCGGAAGGCAAAATATCCGTCGGTTGACAGGAGGAATAACATGAATTCATATCTCGTATTGGGACTGGGCAGGTTCGGAAAGGCTTGCGCGAAAACCCTCCACGCCCTGGGTCATGATGTGCTGGGTGTGGATGAGAATCCACAGGTGGTACAGGACTTAAGCGACGAGCTCACCCACGTCATCGTCTCGGAGTGTGCCAACGAGGATTTCCTGCGTTCCATTGGGGTTTCCAATTTTGACGCTGCCATCGTGGCCATCGGGTCCAACCTGCAATCCAGCATCCTGACCACGGCATTGCTAAAGGAACTGGGCGCCAAATACATCATCTCCAAGGCACAGGACGACCTGCATGCAAAGGTCCTTGTCACAGTGGGCGCCAACCGGGTGGTTTTCCCGGAACGGGACATGGCCATACGGGTCGCAAACAACATCGCCTCCCACAACATCATCGACAGCATCAACCTTTCCAGTGACTACAGCATCATGGAGACCACGGTCCCGGACAAGTGGAAAGGCCGGACCATCTCCGAATTGGGCATCCGAAACAAATACCGTGTCAACGTCCTGGCCATCAAACGGGGAAGCGAGCTCATCATATCCCCCCATCCTTCCGCCATCCTGGAAGAGAACGATGTCATTTCCATCATGGGCAAGAATGGCGACCTGCGGGACATCCAGCTCCTGAAAAGGAAATGAGCCGATAAGAAAGGCAGCGACCATGCAGATCATCAGAAAGAAACTCCTGGACTCAGCCATCCAGCCATCGCAGATCATGATCCCTGCAGAGGATGTGGACCTGGGAAAGTGGTGTGTCATCGCATGCGACCAGTACACCTCGGATCCCGGTTACTGGGAGAAGGTTTATGATGATGTGGGGAGGAACCCTTCCACACTGCATCTCATCCTGCCGGAAGCCTATCTGAACGCCCCCGGGAAAAAAATGATCCTGCGTAAAATCACCCGTGAAATGAAGCGCTACATGCGGTTCAAAATCCTGAACACCATTGACGAGGGCTTCATCTATGTCAGAAGAACCACCAGCTATGGCCATGTCCGCAACGGGCTGATGGCCTGCATCGATTTGGAAAAATACAGCTTCACCGGGGAAGAGACCCTGGTCAGGCCAACGGAAAGGACCCTTCTTGAGAGGATTCCCCCGCGTCTGGAGATCCGGGAGAAGGCCATTCTGGAGATTCCCCATGTCATGCTGCTCATCGACGACCCGGCAAAATCCATCATTGAGCCATTTGAAATGACCAGGAGCAACCTGAAGAAAATATATGACGCCAGGCTCATGGCCAACGGAGGACAGGTGGAAGGCTATGCCATCCATTCCACCGAGTCCATCTCCCGCCTGGCACAGCTCCTGGCGAATCTCGCCAACCAGAAGAATTTCTCCTTTCGATACGGGACAGAATCGAAGCCCCTTGTCTTTGCGGTTGGGGATGGCAACCATTCCCTGGCCTGTGCCAAGCAGCACTGGGAGAACCTGAAACCCAGGCTTTCGAAGGAGAAGGCGCTTATTCATCCCGCCCGGTTTGCCCTGGTTGAAATCGTGAATATCCACGACAAGGGCCTGGTGTTCCATCCCATCCACCGGGTCATCAAAAACATGACGGCAACAGACATCCTGGAAGAGCTGAAGACAGTCATGGCTGTTGATGTAGAGGAGATTTCAGACGCCCACCTCCTGGAAGAAGCAGTCAGCAAGGCCTTGAAGGACAAATCCGTCCATTCCTTCGGCATCCTGTCCGAGGGTTCTTCATATCTTGTGAAGGTCAGTAACCCCGCCCATAGCATCTGCACCGGGACGGTCCAGGCATTTCTTGACGATTTAACAAAAAGAAAGAATGCTGACGTGGACTACATCCACGACATCTCCCAGCTCAGATCCCTCAGCGCATCGAAAAACACGGGTTTTTTACTGCCACCTGTGGACAAATCCGGATTTTTCAAGACCATCATCGAGGAGGGGACCTTCCCGGTCAAGACTTTTTCCATCGGGCATGCGGATGAGAAGCGCTTCTATCTGGAAGCACGTAAAATATCGCTATAGGGTGTTCCCCCGGTCCACAGACTTGTCCCCG
>JAWOHX010000037.1:0-4889 GCA_046484975.1 Clostridia bacterium | reverse complement strand
GTGACAAGGATGTGACGGACGGTGACCTGGTCGTAGCTTTCCTTGTAGTTGTTGTAATAGGAAATGATTTCGTCTTCCGTGATTTCCAGTTCGATGATGCCGTACAGGTAGTCCTCGTATTTCTGGGCAATCCAGGAATTCTCGTGGTTCTGGAGCACCACACTGAAGCTGGCACCATAAAGCTGTTTGGCCACATCCTCCGTTTTCAAATCCAGACTGAAGGCGTATTCCTCAAATCTTGTCCTGAAGGTGTCTTTGCTGTCTGTCAGCTCATTGGGATCATATCGGAAATCAGGGTCGTTTTTCGCCCAGTCAAGCATGATGTACACTTCCTGGAGCCGGGCGATGGCCCTGTGTTTCGCAAGGTCGTGAAACGTCATGGTCTCGGTGTAGGCGGCGGCCAGAAAATCCTCATCGCTGACATTGGGAGCCACGGAATCCTTGTATTGCAACAGGAAATTCTTTTCCTGAAGATAAAAGAAATTGAACTCCTCCTCCTTGACCTTCCTGTCGCCAATCATCAGGATGTTGCTGGGGAGCAGGCTGATAATCAGATATGCGAGGATGGCCACCCCAAGGATGACCGCCAGCGCGATGAACCCGTATTTGATGACGCTTTCCTCCCTGCCTGCCTCCGGTTTCGTCTTGACAGGGGCTTGTTTATTCGTTTCTGACATCAGAACACCTCATTTTTCCATATAGTATACTTCATTCTATTCAAATACCAGCATGGTTTCAAGTATTTTTTTCATCTTCACCAAAAGTTCACGATTCATGCTATGGGTGAGCCAAAGGAATCCCGGGGGATGGTCTCCTTTCAGGACCACTTTCTCCTGCAGCTTCTCCAGGGTACCTGCCAGCTTGCTGTAGTCGGGTTTTCGGTCCGTGGCATACAGGAAGAGGGCCCCCTTCGGCGCATCGGATATTTTTTCGATGCCTGCCTTCGTGGCCATGTTCTTGACGAGGGCTATGTCCGCCAGGAGCTCCACCTCTCCGGGTATGTCTCCGTAACGGTCGATGAGCTCGTCGAAAATCTCTGTCTTGTCCTCTTCGGAGGAAAGAACGGCGATCTTCCGGTAAATGTCCATCCGTTGGAGGGGATCCTCGATATATTCCCCGCTGATATACGCATCGATGTTCAGCTCCACGGTTGCCTCCCATCCGGTGGAGGCCCTTTCCTCCCCACCGGTGATTTCCAGCACCGCCTGGTTGATGAGGCGCAGGTACATGTCATAACCGACCTTCTCCATGTGCCCATGCTGGGCAGCACCCAGAATGTTGCCCGCGCCCCTGATCTCCAGGTCCCTCATGGCTATTTTGAATCCAGATCCGAATTCCGTAAACTCCCGGATGGCTTCCAGCCGTTTTGAAGCGTCCTCCGTGACCTCCTTGTTTCTCTTGTGGGTGATGTACGCATAAGCCACCTTGTCGGACCGTCCCACCCGTCCCCGTATCTGGTAGAGTTGCGACAGGCCCAGCCTGTCCGCATCCTCGACAATGAGGGTATTGACATTTGGCATGTCCAATCCCGCCTCGATGATGGTGGTGCACAGCAGGACGTCAAAGGTGCCCTCGAGAAAATCAATCATGGTCCTTTCCAGTTTCTTCTCGTCCATCTGTCCATGGGCGATTCCGATGCTGATGTCTTCGTCCTCCAGCAATTCCCGGAGCCTGTGATATTTTATATCAATGTCCTTCACCCTGTTGTACAGGTAGAAGACCTGCCCTCCCCGGGCCTTCTCTCTCTGGATGGCATCCTTGACCACGTCCTCGTCATACTCCATGACATAGGTTTGGATGGGGAACCGCTTCCCGGGAGGATCCTCTATGACGCTGATGTCGCGGATGCCTGACAGGGACATGTGGAGGGTCCTGGGAATGGGGGTTGCCGTCAGGGTCAGAACATCCACATCCTTTTTCATGTTCTTGATTTGCTCCTTGTGCTCGACGCCAAAGCGCTGTTCCTCGTCGATGACAAGAAGCCCCAGATCCTTAAAGACCACATCCTTCTGCAACAACCTGTGGGTGCCCACCACCACATCCACCGCCCCTGCCCGGATGTCCTTCAGTGTCTTTCCCTGCTGTTCTCTGGTCCGGAAACGGGACAACAGTGCCGTGGTCACGGGATATTCCCGCATCCTCTCCCTGAAGTTGTTGTAATGCTGGTAGGCCAGTACAGTGGTGGGAACCAGGAAAGCCACCTGCTTGCCGTCCATCACCGCCTTGAAAACCGCACGCAAGGCCACCTCCGTCTTGCCAAAGCCCACATCCCCGCACAGCAACCTGTCCATGGGCCGATCCGATTCCATGTCCTTTTTTATTTCCTCGGCGCACCGCAGCTGGTCATCGGTCTCCTCATAGGTAAAGGCCTCCTCGAAGGCCACCTGCCAGACAGTGTCGCCGGGATACGCATGTCCCTTGAGTGCTTTCCTGCGGGCATACAGCTTCACCAGCTCGAAGGCGATGGTCTTCACCGATTCCCTGACCCTCTTTTTGGTGGTGTCCCATTCCGTGGCCCCCAGCCGGGACAGGACAGGGGCTTTCCCCTCCGCCCCGATGAATTTCTGCACCAGGTTCATCTTGCTCACGGGGATATAAAGGACATCCCCGTTCCTATAGAGAATCTTCAGATAATCCTTTTTCACCCCGTTGGCCTCCATGCCGTACATTCCCTCATACCGGCCGATGCCATGGATGTCATGGACTACATAATCCCCTGTCTTCAGGGAGGAGAACAGGTTGATGTCCTTTCCCTTTTTCCTTTCCTTCTCCCTTGCACTCTCCTTGTGGAAGATCCGCCCGCTTCCCACAAAACACAAGCCTGCCTCCGGGAACTCGAATCCCTCCGAAAGACCTCCCGTCAGGATCACCGTGGTCCCGGGGAGCATCTCCGGGTTCTCCTCCCGGGTGATGAAGGCGTTCAGTCCGTTCTCATTGAAATATTCCGAAAGAATGCCTGCGCTTTTTGCATTTGGGGCGAACACGATGGTTTTCCTTTTCTTGCTTTTCCATCGCTTCAGGTCTTCCAGGAGAAGGTTGATGTTTCCCCTGTAATATGTATTCTCCCTGGTGAGGATGTCCATCTCCCTGAGGGGAATGATGTTGGATGAATAACCGGAGATGTCGGGCATCACCAGATGGGGTCCCCGGCTGCCCAGCCCTTCATCCATCCCGCAGTAGAGGCCTTTCCCGAAAGGAGGCATCTTTGTCTTGTCCGCCAGCCTCTCATACCGGCTGAAATATTCCCCGATGACGGTCTCCATTTTTTTCTCACACCGAAGGTCATTGTCCAGCACAATGCAGGCATCCGGGCCGATATATGAGAATCCGCAGTCAATGTCCTCCATCAACGGGAAAATCCTGTCCGGAGGCGCTTCCCTCCATGGCTCTTCAAGGGCATCCCTTTCCTTCCGGCCCATCACCTGCTCACTCAGGGGAAGGATCATCACCGACTCCAGTTCCTCCGTGGAACGCTGGGTGGCCACGTCGAACCGCCGGATCAAATCCACCTCCTCCCCGAAGAACTCAATTCGCACCGGATCCCCGGGTCCGGGGGAATGGATGTCCAGGATATCGCCCCTCCGCGAGAATTCCCCGGGGCCTTCCACCATGGATGTCCGCTGGTATCCCAGCCCGGCCAGTCTCCTGCAGAGGTCTTCCATGCCGTATTCCATGTGTTTTTGGATTTCCAGCACAGCGGAGAGAAACTTCCCCCTGGATGAGACCCGCATGCAAAGGGCGTCCACGGTGGTCACGCAGATTCCATAATCCCCGGTCCCCAGCCTTGTCAGGCCATGGACCCGGTTATAGTCCTCCTGGTGGTTTTTCATCTCCACCTCGTGCAGGAGAGGTTCCCTGGGGGAAAGGAAGAAATGGTCGGCTCCCGAGACCACATCCAAACTTTTCAGGATTTTCTTTGCGCTCAATGTGCTGTAGGTGACGATGACCATCCTCCTGTGGAGACGTTTCGCCAGGGCATGGAGGAAATAGGGACGGGCGCATTCCGCCATCCCTTTCACCGATACCGGGGTCTCATTTTCCGAGAGGCATTTGATGATGCTTTCGAACTGGGGGATATCCTCCAGTGCTTTCGTCAGAAATTCCATGGCTCAGTTGAACCTAGCCATGGCAGCTTCGATATCCACCCGGAACAAGGTGTCCATGGACAGGGCGGCTTTCTCGACGCCTTCGAAAAAAACCTTCTGCTGGCTCCTGGGTATTTTCCCAAGCACATAGGAAACCGCATCCTCCCGGAGAGGCTTTCCAATGCCCACCCGGACCCGGATGAAGGCATCGTCCTGCAGATGGAAAATCACCGAGCGCATGCCGTTGTGGGTGCCTGCGCTTCCTTTTTTGCGGATGCGGATTTCCCCGGGGGCGATATCCATGTCGTCATAGACCACCACCAGGCCTTCCGGAGCCACATCATAATATCGCATCAGGGAAAGCACGCTTTCCCCACTGTTGTTCATGTAGGTCAGGGGCTTGGCCAGGATGATCTTCTTCCCGTCCACCATTGCTTCCCCCGCCAGGGCGGCCAATCTGTTTTTTTTCATCTTCACCTTGTATTTCTGGGAAAGGTAGTCAATCACCAGGAATCCCATGTTGTGACGGGTGTTATGGTAACGCAGGCCCGGGTTTCCCAGGCCCACCAGGAGGTATCTCATGGTCATAGCGCGTTCCTTATATATGATTCCAGTTCCTTGATCCTGTGGGTGACCTCGAACATGTCGGACAGGGAGATGTCATAATTGAGGCGGTCGATGACCTCGGAAATCATGCCGGACATGTCCACTTCCACGAACCATGGCTTGTTTTTGATGGCTTGGAGACAAGCACTGGAACGATCCGTTTCTTCGGTCTCGGCGCTACCGTCGTCATCACTGGCT
>JAWOHX010000031.1:0-15876 GCA_046484975.1 Clostridia bacterium | reverse complement strand
GCTGGATGCCGGGCATGTACAGGAGGGTGTTGCCCTCCCCGTCCTTGAGCCGCATGGCCAGCGGGGACCTTTCAACCTCCAGCACTGCTTTTCCGTTGCTGAACACCAGGGCGTCCTCCCGTTCCACGCATTCGATCCCCGTCACAAAAAACCCGTTGTCCAGCATCGGGGTATCGTTCTGAAAGGAACCGTCCCGGGAATATCTGATCCGGAAGGAACGTTCCCCCGCTCCGTCCACCCGCAGCCTGGCCTCCCGGGTCTTGTCGGTGACCTGGAAGCCCACCAGCACCTGGTCGAAGCCCCGCCTGTGGCTGGTGTCGAAGGTCCTCGCCCCGCAGGTCAGGACATATCCTTCTTCCTCTTTCTCCACCCCCCTGACATCCGTCAGGAAATCAAAGGAAGCGTCCTCCCGATAGGCGGCCTTTCTGGCGTGATTGATGAATTCCAGCATCTTTTTGTCTCCTTGCATGTTTGTTTCCCTTTTGTTGTCCACAGGTTTTTCCTTGGTATCCACAGGGTTATCCACATGAAAAGCCCCTGTTTTAAAGGATATCATATGTTTGGGGATGTTTTTTGTTGATGGTTTATCCCCAACTTCCTGCGTTGCTCACAGCCGCAGGGTGGACCGGGCGTTCAGGGTGTAGTCATCCCGATCCCCCTTGATGAACCTGAAATGGGCAGCCGAGGCGATCATGGCCGCATTGTCGGTGCACAGGTCCGGGGGGGGATAGTACAAGGACAGGCCCTGCTGCCGGCAGGTGTCCGCCATTTCCCTGCGCAGGGAGGAATTGGCAGCCACCCCTCCTGCCAGGACGATGACGCCTGCGCCCCGGTCCCTGGCAGCCCGGATGGTGTTTTCCACCAGGGTGTCCACCACCGTCTTCTGAAAGGAGGCACACACATCCGGGACATGGATTGTCTCCCCGTTTTGCTTTTTTGTGTTGATATGGTTCAGGACCGCCGTCTTCAGTCCGCTGAAGCTGAAGTCATAGGGATTGTCCCCGAACCTGGTCCGGGGCAGCCTGATGGCATCCGGATTGCCCGATGCCGCCATCCTGTCCACGGCGGGTCCTCCCGGGTAACCAAGGCCCAATGCCCTGGCTGTCTTGTCGTAGGCCTCCCCGGCGGCGTCATCCCGGGTCCTCCCCATCACTTCCCAGGCCGTATGCTCCCTTACATGCAGGATATGGGAATGGCCCCCGGATACCAGGAGGCAGATGAACGGAGGGTCCAGTTCCCGGTGGGCAATGTAGTTGGCGGCGATATGCCCTTCCAGGTGGTTGACCCCGAGGAGGGGTTTGCCAAGGGCGAAGGCCAGCCCTTTTGCCATGGAGACCCCCACCAGGAGGGCTCCCACCAGCCCGGGGCCGCTTGTCACTGCGATGGCGTCCATTCCCTCCAGGGAAACACCCGCGCCTTCCAGTGCCTTCTTAAGGGTTGGGATGATGTATTCCATGTGTTTGCGGGAAGCAATCTCGGGGACCACCCCTCCATATTTTTCAAACAGCGCGGCCTGGGACCAGATGACATTGGACAGGACCTCCCTGCCGTTTCTGACCACGGCGCAGGCGGTTTCGTCGCAACTGGTTTCAATGGCAAGAATATGGATGTCCATCAGAAAAACCTTTCAAAAAACACGCCGAGGAACAGCTGGTCCGCCAGGACGAGGATTGACAGGACCAGGACATAGGCGGCGAACCAGATGATCCGGCCTTTCATGACCAGCCGGATGAATAGCCGGATGGCAAAATATCCGCTGACGCCCGCGGCGGCCATGCCGATGAGCAGGGGCAGCATTTGTACCTCCCCCATCCCATGGCGCACCGCTCCCAGCACCTGGATGAAGGTGGCTCCGAGAATGACAGGGATGGCCATGAGGAAGGCGAAATGGATGGCCTCTTTTCTTTCGAATTTCCGTGAAAGGCCCGCGGAAAGGGTCATTCCCGAACGGGATATCCCGGGGATGATGGCGACGGCCTGGAAGGCGCCGATGAGCAGGGCATCCCTCCAGCGCATCTCATCCAGCTTCCGTGTGCCTCCCAGCAATTTCGAGGACAAAAACACCACCAGGGCAGTGGCCAAAAACCCCAGGCCCACGGACAGCCCGGTGTTGTTGAGCCTCTCGAAGAAATCCCTGAACAGCAATCCCGCCAGGGCGGCGGGGACGGTGGCGATGAACAGGTATGCCATCAGGGGGCAGAAGGGTTTTCTGGCCAGTTTGACGATCTCCTGCCACAGCACGATGCATACCGCCACCAGGGTGGCGAAATGCACGGCGATGTTGAAGGACAGGGTGGGCTCATCGATGCCCATGATCCTCTGCAGCATGACCAGGTGCCCGGACGAACTCACGGGTAAAAATTCGGTCAGACCCTGCACGATTCCCAGGATGAAAGCCTGCAATGCGTTCATAAGCACTCCTCAGATGCCGTTTTTTTTAGTGTAGCATATTTCGGGAAAGGATGACAGGAAAAAGACCGCCCGGGCAGCATGAAGGCGGGCAGCCCATGCCACCCGCCTCATGAAAAACCAATGAATCATATCCACCCGCAAAGCCGATGAACGCCTCAGTCCTTACGAAATTCTTTCCTTGTCCCTGCTCTTCCCGTAGATGAGCTTGGGTTTGCTTCCTTCCAGGATGGTGCTCTCGTCCACGATGCATCTTTCCACGTTCTTCTCGGAGGGAATCTCATACATGATGTCCATCATGGCATTCTCCATGATGGAACGCAGTCCCCGGGCCCCGGTTTTTCGTTCCATGGCCTTGCGCGCGATGGCCCGCAGGGCTTTCTCGTCGAATTCCAGCTCGCAGCCATCCAGCTTGAACAATTTCTTGTACTGCTTGACCAGGGAATTCTTCGGTTCCGTCAGGATGGTCATCAACGTCGCCTCCGAGAGGGGCTCCAGGGCCACCACCACCGGCATCCTGCCGATGAACTCGGGGATGAGGCCATATTTCAGAAGGTCCTCCGGCTCCACCTTGTTGAGGATTTCCGTTTCCTCCACGCTGCTCTTTTTTGTAATCTCCGCGCCGAAGCCGATGGCCCTTTTGCCCAGGCGGTTCTGGATGATCTCCCCGATCCCCTGGAACGCGCCGCCGCAGATGAACAGGATGTTCGTGGTGTCGATCTGCAGGTATTCCTGGTGGGGGTGCTTGCGGCCGCCCTGGGGAGGCACGCTGGCCATGGTTCCCTCAAGGATTTTCAAAAGGGCCTGCTGGACACCTTCCCCGCTCACATCCCTGGTGATGGAGGGATTGTCCCCCCTGCGGGATATCTTGTCGATCTCGTCGATGTAGATGATTCCCTTCTCCGCCTTCTCAATGTCATAGTCCGCCGCCTGGATCAGACGCAGGAGGATGTTCTCCACGTCCTCCCCCACATAACCCGCTTCCGTGAGGGATGTGGCATCCGCCAGGGCGATGGGCACTTCCAGTATCCTTGCCAGGGTCTGGGCCAGGTAGGTCTTTCCCACCCCGGTGGGTCCCAGGAGCAGGATGTTGCTTTTTTGAATCTCCACATCCCCCTTGGTGCTGTTGTTGATCCTTTTGTAGTGGTTGTAGACGGCGACGGCCATGGCCTTCTTGGCACAGTCCTGGCCGATGACATACTCGTCCAGCGCTTCCTTGATCTTTGCGGGGATCTGGATCTTGGACATGAAGTCCTCGTCGGAGTATTTTCCGAAATCCTCGAAATCCTCGTTGATGATCTCATAGCACAGGTCAATGCACTCGTTGCAGATGTAAACCCCCGGGCCTGCCACCAGCCGGATGACCTGGTCCTGGGTCTTTCCGCAGAAAGAGCATTTGATATTGGGAGAGCCCCCGTTGGGGGGTTTTGTGTTCTTTGTCATGTTTCCCTCTATTTCTGATGCATCACATGGTCGACGATGCCATATTTCATGGCTTCGTCCGCGCCCATGAAGAAGTCCCTCTCCACGTCCCTTGTGATGATCTCGATGGGCTGCCCGGTGTTCTCCGAAAGGATGAGGCTGAGTTTGTCCTTGATCCTCAGCAACCATTCGGTATGGATCTTGATGTCGGTGGCCTGGCCCTGCACACCGCCCAGGGGCTGGTGGATCAGGATCTGGCTGTTGGGAAGGGCATAGCGCTTCCCTTTCTTGCCGGAGGACAAAAGGAATGCCCCCATGCTGGCCGACAGTCCCACGCAGATGGTGGAGACATCGCATTTCACATGCTGCATGGTGTCGTAGATGGCAAGCCCTGCGGTCACTGAGCCGCCCGGGCTGTTGATGTAGAACTTGATGTCCTTTTCCGGGTCCTCGTGTTCCAGGAACAACATCTGGGCGACGATGAGACTGGCCGTCACATCATTGACTTCCTCCCCCAGGAATATGATCCTGTCCTTCAGCAACCTGGAGAAAATGTCGTAGGACCTTTCCCCCCTGCTGGTCTGTTCGATGACGATTGGTACCAAACTCATATCGGCCTCCTGAATCTATTATATATCGAAAATCAAATACTTTTCACTGTTTCTTTTTTATCGGCTGCGGCTTCCTTGCTTTTCTTCTTCGCGGGAGCCTTGCCCTGCCTGGCGCTGTCATAGATGAAGTCCACGGTTTTTCCGAAGATGATGTCCTGCCCGATGTGTTCCATGAAATCGGGAGTGACCTTTTCCTTGAACTCCTCCGGGCTCATCTTATATGTTTCCGAGAGTTCGCGGACCTTTTCCTCCTTCTCGCCTTCCTCCGCCAAAATCCCCTCCGCCTTGGCGATGGCTTCCAGCACCAGGCGTGTCTTCACCTGGGACAGGGCGATGGGATGGTACTGTTCCATCAGCTGGTCCATGGTGCCCCGGGTCATCTCCAGATATTTCTCCAGGTTCATGCCCTGGTAACGGAGCCGCATCTCCAGGTCCTGGACCAGTTCGCCGATCCTGTCCTGGACCATGGCGTTGGGAATCTCCACCGTGGCGCTGTCCACCGCTTTGCCCACGGCCTCGTCCTTCATCCGGTCCAGCGCGTTTTTCTCCTTGTCCTTGCCAAGCTTCTGTCTCAGGTCCGCCCGGTATTCCTCCAGGGTGTCGAATTCACTCACGTCCTTGGCGAACTCGTCGTCCAGGAGGGGCAGTTCCTTGCGCTTGATCTCATGGACCGTCACCTTGAACACGGTTTCCCTGCCCTTGAGGTTTTCCGCATGGTATTCCTCCGGGAAGGTGACATGGACATCGAATGCCTCCCCCGTGTTCTTACCCGTGATCTGGTCTTCGAAACCCGGGATGAATGAGTTGGAGCCGATCTTCAGCTCGTGGTTCTCGCCCTTGCCCCCCTCGAAGGGGACGCCGTCCAGGAATCCCTCGAAGTCCATGATCACGATGTCATCCTTCTCCACGGGCCTGTCTTCCACGGTAACCATCCTGGAATTCTTCTCCGCTTCCGCCTCCAGGGCCTTCTGGACCTCGTCGTCGGTGACGGTGCCGTCTATTTTCACGATCTCCAGCCCCTTGTATGCCCCCAGGGCCACCTCCGGCTTGACATCCACCGTTGCCAGGATGACCACGCCGGTCTTGGCGTCCAGCTCCTTGATGTCCACATGGGGCCTGTCAACGGGCTCGATCCCCGTCTCCTCAATGGCCTTTTGGAATGAGTCGGGAAACAGGATGTTGATGGCCTCCTCGTAGAGGACCCCTTCCCCGTATATCCTTTCGATCATGTACCGGGGTGCTTTCCCCTTGCGGAATCCCGGCACGTTGAATTTGTTTTTCATTTTGTGGTAGGCGCGTCCGACCCCCTGCTCAAACTCCTCCTGGCCGATGTGCATCTCCAGTTCGACCTTATATCCTTCTTTTTTCAATACTTTCGCACTCATTGATGGAAAATCTCCCTCCGAATATTGTTCTTTATATCCAGGTAATTATACCATAAGTTCCCTGCATTTCAAGAAAAACAGCAAATCCCCCGTGGTCACCGGATGCGCAAAGGCAAAAACCCCAGCACGTCGCAGCTGACCGGGATGAATCGGATCCCGTCCTGCTCCGTCCTGCCGATGCCCGGTCCATGGACGTGCCCGTACAGGCATTCCGTGATTCCCTTCTCCCGGATGAGATCCATGATCTCCTTGCACTGGTAGGGCGGGTAATGGAAGACGCCCAGGATTTCCTCCCCTTCCCGGGCCTCCGAGAGGGATGCCAGGAAGCGCTGGGTCTCCCGGTTGACGATTTTCCCGTTGGCTTCCTCCGGGTCCCATCCCTTTGTCCCGCAAAAGCGGATGCCGTCCACCTCCACACTGTTGTTGTGGAGGAATGCAATCCTTGAAAACCCGTGTTCCTCGAGGAACCCCTCCATTTTCTTCCGGGTCTCCCACCAGTAGTCATGGTTGCCTTTGAGAAGAACCTTGTTTCCCGGCAGGCTGTTGAGGAACCTGAAGTCCTCCACTGCTTCCGGCAGGTAGGTGGCCCAGGAAAAATCCCCGGGCAGGAACACCGTGTCCTGCTCCTCCACCGTCTCCGTCCAGTTCCTGCGTATTCTCTCCTCGTAGCCTTCCCACCCGAAGACATCCATGGGTTTTTCCACCTGGAAGGAGAGGTGCAGGTCACCGATTGCATAGATTGCCATGTTCACTCCTTTCCATGGAAATATCCATGGATCGTTTCAGCCGTTCTGGGACCGATGCCCCTGACCCCGGAAAGCTCCCGGAGCCCCGCTCCCCGTATCTCACGGAGGGACCCGAAATGCCTGAGCAAAATGCTTTTTCTCTTCTCACCCAACCCCGGGACCTTGTCCAGCTCGCTTTCCGTTGCTTTCCGGGCACGAACGTCCCGGTTGAATCCTATGGCGAAGCGGTGGGTCTCCTCCTGGATGCCTGCAACGAGGCGGAAAACCGCTTCCGTCTTCATGAGGTCGTGCTCCAGGCCGTCCCGGACCAGCCCCCTGGTCCGATGCCTGTCGTCCTTGACCATGCCGCAGACCGGAATGTCCTCCCCGGCCTCCCGCAGGGCCTCCTCGACGGCGTTGACCTGGTTTTTCCCCCCGTCCACCATAATGAGGTCCGGCCTTTTGCCGAATGTTTCGTCCCCGAGCCTCCCGATCCTTCTGGACACCACTTCCCGGAGGGCATGGGTGTCGCTTCCCGCCACGGTGCTTCGCACGGTGAACTTCCGATAACCCTGCCTGTCCGCCTTGCCGTCGGTGAATACCGTCATGGCACCCACCGTCTCCCGGCCTGACAGATTGGAGATGTCATAGGCCTCAATGCAAAACGGGACCACCTCGAGTTTTAACAGAATCGCCAGCTCCGCCAGTGCCCTCTTTTCCGCCGATCCCTTCTCCATGCTGCGCCCAAGAAGCCCGCAGGCATTCCCGTAGGCCATCCCGGCCAGCTCTTTTTTGTCCCCACGCACCGGATGATGGATCCTGATTTTTTTGCCGTGGACCCGGGAGAGCCACTCCTCCAGCCACTCCCTGTTCTCCAGATGGTTGTGAAGGATGATTTCCCGGGGGGGCTTGTTCTGCCGGGCGTAGTATTCCACGAGAAACTGGACCACGGGTTCCTCAGGGTTCCCGTAGGACAGGTTGCTGAAAACGAATTCCCTGCTGTCCCTGACGGCGCCCCCTTCAATATGCAGGAGGAACCCTGCTCCCGCGTCCCCTTCCAGTGCCATGGCGAAGATGTCCCTGGCGTCCTGTGCGGGCTTGATCATGTACGGGTGGGAAAGGTTCCGCAGGGCGGCGGCCTTGTCCCGCAGGACTGCCGCCTTCTCGAACTGGAGATCCAGGCTGGCCTGTTCCATCCCCGAAAGGGCGGCGTCGATGACCTCCCGGTCCTTCCCCTGGAGGAACCGGATGAGTTCCCGCACATTGGCCATGTACTCCTCCCGGGTGCAGGCGTTGGAGCAGGGGGAGGCGCAGAGCCTCAGCTGGTGGTTCAGGCATCCCCTTTCCTTTGCGCCGGTGATTTTCCTGTTGCATGTGCGCACCTGGAAAGCGGCCTGGAGCAGTGTCATGGTCTTTTTACCGGAAAAGCCCCGGGGGAAGGGACCGAAATATGCGGCGCGGTCGTTCTCCACCTTCCGTGCCACGCAGATCCGGGGATAATCCTCCCCGAGGGTGACCTTGATGTAGGGATAGGTCTTGTCGTCCTTCAGCAGGATGTTGTAGCGGGGCATGTGGCTTTTGATGAGGTCGCATTCCATGATGAAGGCGTCCCTTTCGTTCTCCACGAGGATGAAATCAAAGGACTGGACATCATCCAGCATCCTGGCGGTTTTCCCATCCTTTGCACCGCCGCCGAAATACTGCCGGACCCGGTTTTTCAGGTTCTTTGCCTTGCCCACGTAGATGACTTTCCCTGACTTGTTTTTCATCAGGTAGACCCCGGGTCTCTGGGGAATGCTCTTCAGTTTTTCAGTGATCTGGCCATTCATCTTCATGTCCCCGCCGTCACAGGGTCTTCCACATGATGACGGCGTCCTCGTCCGTGTCGGCGTAATATTTGATCCGTTTCCCATGCTCCTGGAAACCCAGCTTCCTGTAGAGGCCCCTGGCCGGCGCATTGGATTCCCGTACCTCGAGGGTGATGGCGGTGACATTCCTGGCCTGCAGCCGTTTGAACAGCTCATCCAGGAGCCTTTGGGCGATGCCCCGGTTCCGGGACTGTTCCTCCACCGCCAGGGTGGTGATATGGGCTTCCGAAAGAAAATACCAGGCGCCGGCATAGCCCAGGACCTCCCCTTTCTCCGTGGCCACCAGGTACAGGGCGATCTTGTTGCGCAAGGCGTCCTCCAGAATGCTGTCATAGGACCATGGGGTGGAAAAGGAGCTGACCTCGATGTCATGCATCCCCCGGATATGGTTCGGGCCGGCTTTCACGATCCTCATGTCTGCGCCAGCCTCTCCGCCTGGGAAACCCGCAGGTAAAAAGGCAGGGCCTCCTCCGGGCTCACGCTTTTGCCCCATTTTTCATAGGTCTGTCCCAGCAGGGCGCACACGCCGGCCGAAGGGTATTCCATGCCTTCCCCCGGGGGATCCACCCCCAGTGCCCGGTGGTGCCGCATGGCGGCGTCCCCGCAGGTGTCTATCCTTTCCCCATGGGAGGCAAGCATTTGCTTAAGCCCGGTGACGGGGATGGCCATGGCCTCTGTGACGGGCCTGTAGAGGGAACCTTCCCGGCGGTAGAGTGCGGTGTAGACCTGGTCGTTCCTCGCATCGATGAGGGGAAGGACCAGGCCGTCCTGCAGGGGGTGCATGTTGGCCAGGATGTCCAGGGTGGGCACGCAGACGATCCTCCGCCCCAGGGCATAGGCCATGGCTTTCACGCTTGCCATGCCGATGCGCAGGCCTGTGAAGGATCCGGGTCCCTGGGAAACGGCGAACAGCCCGATGTCCCCGGGTTTCAGCCCCAGGCCGTCCAGGAGCTCAGCCACCAGGGGTATCAGGGTCTCCGAATGCTTCTTCCTGTCCAGGCGCTTTTTTTCTCTAAGGACCACGCCATCACGGACCACCGCACAGGAGGCCTGCTCACAGGATGTGTCGATTCCCAGTATCATGGTTCCCATTCACTTCCCAATTGATTGATGAGTTCCTCGTTGCCGGTCATGATGATGAGCCTCTTGTTGTCCTCGTCCATCCGCAGGAGCTGGACCCAGAGCTGGAAATACGGGATATGGTCCCGGATCTTGTCCGCCCATTCGATCACCGTGATCCCATCGGGATCCAGGATGTCCTCGAAGCCGATGTCCTGGAGCATGTCCGAATCGTCGATGCGGTAGGCATCCATATGATAGAACTCACAATCATATTTCTCATAGTAGTTGATGATGTTGAAGGTGGGGCTGCCCACGTATTCATCCATGTCCAGCCTTTTGGCGATTCCCTTCGAAAGCACCGTTTTGCCGCTGCCCATCTCCCCTTCCAGGCAGATGATCCCCTTGGCGATCCCTCCCAGCCTGTAGCCCAGCCGGAAGGTGTCTTCCGCGCTCTCCGAGGATATGGTGAATGTCTTATCCCTCATACACCACAGTCCCGTCAATCACCGTGGCTTTCACCTGTGTCATGACCTCCAGGGGATTGCCGTCGAAAACCGCGATGTCCGCATCCTTTCCCTTTTCCAGGCTGCCAACCCGGTGGTCGATGCCGTTGAGCTGGGCTGCATACAGGGTGATGGCCCGCAGGGCCTCCATCATGTCCATGCCTTCCTTGACCGCCACCCCCGCGCACAGGGGCAGATACTGGATGGGAATGACAGGATGGTCCGTCATGATTGCCACCTTGACCCCGGCCTTCTGCAGGAGCCCCGGGTTCTTGATGCTCATGTTCTTCAGCTCATATTTGGAGCGGTCGCTCAGGAGGGGCCCCACGATGACCTTGATCTTGTTGGCTGCCAGGAAGTCCTTGATGAGGTAGCCTTCCGTGCAATGGTCCACGGTGAAGTCCAGGTCATACTCCCTGGCAATCCGGATGGCGGTCTGGATGTCGTCCTCCCGGTGGGCGTGCATCTTCACCATCAGGCCGTTGAAGACTTTGGAGAGTTCCTCTTTTTTGTAGTCGTACTTGTCCTCGTCCTTTTTCTCCATGTATTTTTTCGCCTCGGTGAGGGCCTGCCTCAATCCGGCGGCGGTGGCCATCCGGGTGGAAGGCGTCTTTTTCTGTTCATGATAGACCCGTTTCGGGTTTTCCCCGAAGGCCATCTTCATGGCGGAGGGGTCCTTGATGACCATGTCCTCAATCCTGTCCCCGACGGTCTTCATGGCGACGAACTGCCCCCCGATGATGTTGGCGCTTCCCGGGCCTGTGACCACCGTGGTCACCCCGGCGTTCCGCGCCTCCTCAAAGGACTTGTCCTTGTAGTAGATGCCGTCGGTGGCCCGCATGTGGGGGGTGACGGGGTCGGTCATTTCGTTGCCGTCGGCTCCCTCGAAGCCGATGCCGTTCTCCCACATGCCCACATGGCAGTGGGGGTCGATGAGCCCGGGGGTCACCACCCCTCCGGCGGCATCAATGACCCGGTCAAAGGTTTTTCCCTCCACATCCAGGTCCTCCATCCGCCCGACATCCAGTATCTTCCCGTCCTTGCAGAGGACGTAACCATTGAAGTCGTTCTCTTCCTGCATGGTGAATATTCTTCCGTTCTTGATCAGCAGCATGTTGTACCTCCATAGGAAAAGCACCACAATGCCTGTGGTGCCGGTTTTTCTACCTTTTTGAGAACTGGGGGGCCTTCCTTGCTTTTTTCAGCCCGTATTTCTTTCTTTCCTTCATTCTCTGGTCCCTGGTCAGGAATCCGGCCTTCTTGAGCTCCGGCCTGAGATCGGGATCGGCTTCCAGAAGGGCCCTGGAGATTCCGTGCCGAATGGCTCCAGCCTGTCCGGTCAGTCCGCCTCCCACCACCTTCACCAGGATGTCGAACCTCCCGACGGTCTTGGTCAGGGCCAGGGGCTGGGATACGATGACCTTGAGGGTCTCCAGTCCGAAATAGTCGTCAATGTCCCTGCCATTTATGGTGATCTTGCCTTCCCCGGGCACCAGTCTTACCCTGGCAACGGATTTTTTCCTTCTGCCTGTTCCTGCATATTGCGCGTCTTTCGCCATTGTCCTGTTCCTCCCTTCACGATGCCTTTATATCAAGGACCACCGGTTGCTGGGCCTGATGATTGTGCTCCGGGCCCACGAATATCTTCAGTTTCTTGTACATGGCTCTTCCAAGGCTGGTCTTGGGAAGCATTCCCTTGACGGCGAAGCCAAGGATCCTTTCAGGATGTTTTTCCATCATGATCCTGTATTTCACTTCCTTGAGGTTCCCCACCCATCCGGTATGGTGGCGGTACATCTTCTGTTCCTCTTTTTTCCCCGTCACAACCACTTTCTCCGCATTGATCACGACGACGAAGTCCCCTGCGTCGGTGTGGGGGCTGAATTCGGGCTTGTGTTTTCCCATGAGGATTTTCGCCAGTTCGCTGGCGAGCCTGCCCAGCGTCTTCCCGCTGGCATCCACGAGATACCATTTCTTTTCCATCTGCCCGGTGCTTGGCATCATTGTCTTCATCTTGGTTCCTCCTATCTGGTTCAAAAAGCATGTTTCATCAATCAGTTTTGCTTTCCTGTATCAAAGCAGACTTCATTCTAATATATGGATTCCATTGTGTCAAGGGATTTTTTCAGGAATTTTAATATATCAGGCACATGCTCGTTTTTTCGCCCTTTATCTGCCAATTGCTCTCTTTAAGTCACTTTTCATTTCACTTTTCAATCTCATCCAGGGTGATTCCGTAGGCAGGCAGGAACTCCCTGACGAAGTGCACAATCTCCTCCGGGGAATAGCCTTCCACGATCTTCTTCAAGGCCAGCTCAGCGCTTTTGAAATCCCGGTTGCCCGCCTGTTTTTCCTCAAGGCACTTGACATAGGCGGAAATCTTGTCCGCGGCCTTGATGATCAGCCTTTCCTCCGGGGAAGGGTCCATGTATCCCCGGTAGATCTCAGAGAGCCCGTCGGGGAGCATCCCTAGGAGCCGTTTCCCGGCTTCCGCCTCGATGTCCTTGTAGGCCCTGGTGATGACGGGATTGCTGTATTTCACGGGGGTGGGCATGTCCCCGGTGAGGGCCTCGTTGATGTCATGGAACATGGCGGACGCACAGATCCTGTCCGGGTTGTACTCCCTGCCGTAGCAGGTGGTCCCGATGGTGGCGATGCCGTGGGCGATCACCGCGACATCATAGCTGTGCTCCTTCAGGTTCTCGGTGCTGGTGTTTCTCATGAGCCCCCACCGCTGGATGAACTTGATCCTGTGTACAAAGGCGAAAAATGCATTCCTGTTCATGTCCGCTCCCCTTTTTTCCATAAAAAGTGTATAATCATTATATCAGAAAACCCCAGGAGGTGTGCGGATGGAAAAACCTTTTTCCCATTTGGCCATTGTTCCCGGCAATCACAAGTATGAGGCATGCGTCAAACGCCCCGGAACCCTTCCGGAAAGGGAAAGCGATGTCAGGACCCCCTTCGGGCGGGACTACACGAGGATTCTCCACACCCGGGCCTACAGCCGGCTGAAACACAAGACCCAGGTCTTCTTTGCCACCCGGAACGACCACATCTGCACCCGCATCGAGCATGTCAACCATGTCTCCTCCATCAGCACCGGGATCTGCAAGTTCCTGGGCCTCAATGAGGAGCTTGCCCTGGCCATCGCCACCGGCCATGACCTGGGCCATGCCCCTTTCGGCCACACCGGTGAACGGATTCTCGATGACCTGGCGCAAAAGGATGCGAACCTCCCCTTCTTCCATGAGATGAACAGCCTGCGTTTCGTGGACCTCCACGAGACCCTCCAGAATTCCCAAGGCTACGAGACCAACCTGAACCTCACCTACGCGGTGCGGGACGGCATCCTCTTCCACTGCGGGGAGGTGCTGGATCGGGTCCTTTTCCCCCGGGACACCCTTCTTGAACTGGAGAAGGTGGAGGGCATCAACCAGCACGCGCCCTACACCTGGGAGGGTTGCGTGGTGAAGGTCTCCGACATCGTCGCCTACATCGGCCGGGACATCGAGGACGCCCTAAGACTTAGGATCCTTGACGGGGAGCACGAGGTCCTGCTGGCCAATATCCTCTCCAGCTATGCGGACATCGACATCAAGAAGTCCAACAACACCTCCCTGATCCACCACCTGGTGACGGATCTTTGCCAGAACAGCAACCCGGAGGAAGGCCTGCACTTTTCCAGGGACTACAACCGCTTCATCAAGGACATCCTGGCGTTCAACTATGAGCACATCTACAACAACCCCCGGCTGGTGGTGTTCCACAAATACGCGGAACTCATCCTTGGTTCCATCCATGAGCTGCTTTCAGGCTTTTACCGGGGCAGGGACACCATCTCGTACATGGAGGAGGAATACCTGCACATCTATCCCGAGCTGTGCAAGACCTTCATCTCCAAGCTCCTCAAGTATTCGGACCTGAGGGATGAGAACATAAGCAGCAACACCCTTCTCTACAAGATGGAGGACAGGCAAAGCTATGCCCTGGCGGTGATCGACTACCTTTCCTCCCTCACCGACTTCTACGCCATCAAATTGTTCGAGGAGATCACCTCCCTTTAGAACCACCAGGAGGGAAGCCACCGCAGGGCGGCAATCACCCATTCAGGGACCGTGATGCCCGTCAGGGCAGGATAGAACAGGACAAAAAGCAATGCGCTGATCCCCAGGAACCCGAGGATCAGTTTTTTATTGCCCGGGTTGTCCCGGAGCAGGTACTCAAACCAGAGCACCAGTGCCAGGATGAGGAAGGGCACGCAACCGAAATAGTGGTAGAGGAAGGTGACGTTCCTGGGGGAAACGGCCCATGGCAGGAGGATGGAAAGGTATCCCGCAAGGATCACCAGGATCCTGCCGTCCTTTTCCCTGAAGGCCCGGATGGCACAGACAAAAAGGGCCACGAGTCCCATCCACCAGATGGCTGGGTTTCCAAGGGCCACGATGCTCCCCCGCAGGCCCTCCCCTGCGGCAGGGGCGCTGTAGTAGTAGACCGGCTTGACCATGAAGGGCCATTTCCACCATTCCGAGGCGAAGGGATGCGCCGATGCCACCCCGCTGTGGTAGCTGAACATGTTTTTCTGGTAGGCCAGGAAGTCCACAAACCAGTCCAGGCTCCCCTGGATGCGGTACACCGGCAGGAAGGAGAAGAAATACAGCGCCAGGGGGATGACCAGGAAGAACAATATGCACATCCCCACGGGGAGGACCACATACTTGAGGTAAAAGCCCTTCTCCCGGACTTCCCCCCTGCGGTATTCCAGCACTTCCCGGATCCTGGAATGAAAGAAAAGGAATGCGATGCCCGCCCCGGCGAAGGCGCCGATCCATTTCACCGAGACCGCCAGGCCAAAGGCGATGCCGCACAGCAGCAGGGGCACCAGGGCGGCCACGGGCCCCGTCTCCCGGGATTTCCTGCTGGTGTATTCGTGCATGAAATAGAACATCATGATGACAAACAAAACCAGGTAGCCATCCGCGGTGCCGATGCGGGTCTGGACAAAGTGCATGAAGTCAAAGGCCATGAGAAAGCCGGCGCAAAAGGCCAGGAAGGTGCTCTTGAACAGCCTCTTGGCGAAAAGGTACATGAGGGGGATCATCATCGCCCCCGCCAGGGTGCCCATGATCCTCCAGCCAAAGGGGGTCACCCCGAAGAGGCCCATCCCCGCCATGATGATGATTTTCCCCAGCGGCGGGTGGGTGTTCTCGTAGATGGGCAGCCCGTTCATGTATTCATAGGCGGTGCGGGGGAAATAGACCTCGTCGAAATAGGAGCTGTTCATGAAGCCGGGTTCATACACGGCCATGTCCTGCTCGTCGAACAGGGCCATGACACCCAAAACGCCCTCCGGGACCCGGACTTCCCGGATGGCCACGGGGAGATTGCTGCCTTTTGCATAGAAGGCGAGCTCCAGGAACTCCCCCCTTGTGCCGCGGATGTTACGATCGGGGTTCTCGTAGGAACGGGAGGTGATCCTCAGGGTGCTGGTGGATGCCTCAACATCCACGGCATACCATTTCATGAAGCTGCTCTCGGGTTTCTCCAGCAGGCAGAGTTCCAGGTAGCCCATGTCCGCGTCCAGGTATTCCACCTCCAGGGCGGCAACGCTGTACCAGTCGCTGCCCAGCCCGGCGAGGTAGGTGATGCGGGAGAGCTCCACTTCCTCTTCAAATTCCACATGGAAGGTGATGCCGGCACTCTTCGGGATCCACCCCGAGGCGGGATTCTGCATGGAGCCTAAGTTGAACAGGGCCATGGCCAGGTAGGCCAGGGTCATGGCCAGGGCAATGAGCATGTCCTTCCGGGTCATCTTTCCATTCAATGCCTGCACCTTGGCGGATCTTCCCACGTCTTCCTCCCGTCCCCCTCGTGAATATGTTTTAAACACG
>JAWOHX010000022.1:0-5819 GCA_046484975.1 Clostridia bacterium | reverse complement strand
CATTCTCGTACCTGTAGGCGGTGATGTTGTACATCAGTTTGACAGGCTGGACAAGGGAGGACATGCCGTTCTCGATATAGCTCCTCACGACGCCTGCGGTGGCTTCCGGCCGCAGGGTCAGGGACCGTCCGCCTTTGTCTTCAAAGGTATACATTTCCTTTTGCACGATGTCCGTGGTATCTCCCACGCCCCGTTGGAACAGCTCCGTGTATTCAAACAGGGGGGTCCTGATCTCCTTGTACCCGAAATCCGTACAGACTTTATAGAACTGATCCTCGATGTTCCTCCATCTTGCGGATTCGTCGGGAAGGATGTCCCTGGTTCCCTTCGGTATGGCGATTTTCATAAGACTCATCTCCCTCTTTATAAAAAAACCGTCGCTTACAGATTGATTATACTGCAAGGGACGGGTTTTCCCGCGGTGCCACCCTTATTGACATGTGTGTCCACTTTATCCGTTAACGCCGGTTACGGGCAGCCCTATTATGATTTCAGGATGCCGGCTCAGGTAGTGTCACTTGGTCACGGGCATCTCCGGGACACTTTCAGTCTGGGTGTCCCTCCCTGTCATCGCGCTTCCGTGATAAGCTCTCCGTCACAGCCATTGCATATATTCTATTGAATATGCACCTCATTTGTCAAGTTTTTCAATGTAACATTCATGTTCCTGTGGACAAGCAGGCCTTCCGTGTTGGAGGGGATGGTGATCCGTGCATGGATTCCGTCCTTTTCACGCCTCCAGTGCATTTCCACCCTGCCATATATGACCTCGCATCCGGCATGGAAGCAATCAAGTCCTTTCAGGAACACCGGGCGGAAGACCAGCCGGTTGTCCCCAAGGACCTCAAGGCCAAGCAGCTTGTTGAAAAAGAAGCCGCAGGCCGCTCCAAACATGGGATGATTCAGGGAGGCCTTCCCATCCCATGTCTCCCAGAGGGTGGTCGCACCCTTTTCCATCATGTAGCCGAAGGAAGGATACTCCCTGTTGTCCAGAATCCCAATGATCATGTCATCCAGGCCGATGTCACTAAGCACATCGAACAACCAGGCCGTTCCGAAAATACCGGTATCCATCCTGAACCCATTTCTGTGTATGTTCCTTGCCAGTTGCCTGCCTGCTTTCATCCTGCATCCTTCCGGAGTCATCCCAAGATACAGGGGGAGAATGTCCGATCCATGCCATCCACCGCCGTAATGGCCCTGCCCCTCGTCAAAGAACACCTTATGGAAGGCCTTCAGGATTTTTCTTCCCAATGCCCTGTAATGCTTGTTTGGTATGCCCAGGATATCCGTCATCCGGCAATAAATGTCCGTGCAATGATAGAAAAAGCAGGTATTGACAAGCCTAGGGTCAAGCGCCTTGGATATTCTCTCAAGATCCACCTCCTGCACATCATATCCACCCACCGGAATGCACCAGTCCCCCAGGCACCAGCTGCCTTCCTCCTCCTTCGTGAGGATATGGCTGTCTGAATGATTGTCCATGTAGTCAATCCATTTCCTTATGGCTTCATGACTGGATGCGAGCACACGGATGTCCCTCGTATGCTTGTACAGTGTCCAGGGGACGACTGCCACGGCGCTTCCCCACCCATATCCGCCACCGCCGCCATAAAAGGGAACCGTATGAGGGATATATCCTGTATCCCTGTTCTGGCTCAGGATGATGTCCCTCATCCATTTCATATACAAGGGGATGCTGTCCGTGGACCACAGCCCTGTATCACAAACGACCTGTCCGTCCCCGGTGTACCCCAGTCTTTCCCTGTGTGGACAGTCGCTTGGGACTCCTCCGTGGAGATTGGATAGATAGGAATTGTTGAAGGCCTGAAAAAGCCAGTCGGCAACCCCATGCCCCGTCTTGATGAATCCGGTCCGGGCAATGTCGCAGTTGACCTGTTCCACGTCGAGTCCCAGGATCTCGATGCCCGTATCCGCGTCTAAAGTGAAATACCTGAACCCATGCCATGTGAATCTGGGACTATAGCATACTTCCTCCCGGTCGCCAAAGACATACTCGTCCCTTTGTATCTGCAAATCTCCTCCCGCAGGGCCAAAATCCGGTGACCCATCCTGGGTCAGGGCATCGAAATAGGTGATGCGCATGGAATCACCCCGTTTTCCCCTGGCCAGGACACTGACCCATCCAGTCATGTTTTTTCCTGCATCATGGATGCCGTCATGCAATTCCACCGGGGAGGATGTATGGACCACCCTGTCAAAACATCCCGCCTGGCCCTCCAGCGCTCCCAATGTTCCCCCGTAGGGCACGGCTTTCACGGTACATGAATAATCCGGTTCTGACCTGTCGTCCCTGGTCTCCCCGTAAAAGATGTTGTTTTCCTTCAGTCCGCCTTCCGTGCAGTAAAATGACTCGTCTGATACGATGACCTCCTTGCTGCCGTCCGCATAGCAAACATGGACCTCCATGAACAGGACCGGCTTTCCGTAAACCATGTCCCCTTCCGCTGCCCTCCTGTATTGGTTGAACCAACCATTCCCCAACTCCACGCTCACAAGGTTGCTTCCCTGCTTCAACAGGCTCTCAATTCGGTAGCAGTTGTAGAGGACCCTCTTTGCGCTGTTGTCCTGATATGGATAGGCAAGCCGACTGAAGGACCTCTGTGAGTAATCCGTCCACCCTGGCACCAGAACGGTATCGTGTCCTTTCACATGGTTGATCTCCAGGTGATAATAACCCAGCCCTGATATGATGACAAAGGCATGACGGATCTCCCCGTGAATGGCGATCTCCCTGAAAAACACCGGGTTCTCGCTTCCACCCGGATGGGTGATCCATTGACCGCGCACATCACCGGGATCCATATACCCGGTGATGAAATGGTTGGAGCTGCTTTCATGTACTTTCTTGTCCGTGGTCACCCGGACCGTCCAGGTATAGAATGTGTTGCTTTTCAGCGGTTCCCCGCCATATACGATCCCTGTGGACCTGTTTCCTTCGAGGTTGCCAGAATCCCAACAGACACCCCACATGTCCTCAACAACGATCTGGTGGTTCCTTTGAATCTCCATCTCCCCGGTCTCCAGTACCCAGGAAAAAACAGGGCACGGGTTGTCCATCCCGAGGGGATTCTCCATGTACTCGCATCTGAGGTTCTTCAACATGACGGGCAAGCCTTCTTTCTTCATGAAAATACGTCGGAATGGATGCATCCGGCAAGGAGTGTATGCTATAATGACGTGGAACAGCAACAAAGGGGATCCTCAATGATAAAAATTCTCTATATCATTCTGCTTTCGGCCACGCCTCTTCTCGAGCAAAGGGCCGCTATTCCTTTGGGCATCATCATTTTTCAGATGAATCCCTTTTTCGTGTTCGCCGTTTCTTTCCTCGGAAGCCTTCTTCCCGTTCCCTTCATCCTTTTTTTCTTTACCCACATATTCAAATGGCTGGAAAAGCTGAAGCCTTTCCGCTGGTTCTATGAATATGTCCACAGGAAAGTGAACAAAGGATCGGTAAAAGTACAGAAACTGGAAAAATGGGGGTTGATCTTCTTTGTAGCTCTGCCATTGCCCACCACCGGGCTCTGGACAGGCAGTGCAATTGCCGCATTCCTGGAGATGGACAAGAAAAAGGCTTTCCTGTACATCCTTGCCGGCGGATTCCTTTCCGCCGTGGCCATCACCGGGATGAGCGTCCTTTTTCCTTATCTTCTCGGTTATTAGACCTTAAGTCTTCCCCAACAGCCTGAACATGTTCTTCTTGTATTCCTCCACACCGGGCTGGTCGAAGGGATTGACCCCCAGGGTATAGCCACTGATCCCGCATGATTTCATCAGATAGTACATCAGCATCCCCAGGTATTCCTCGTTCATTTGCGGCACACGGACGAGAATGTTGGGCACCCCTCCTGATGTATGGGCCTGCAAGGTGGCTTCCATGGCCTTTGTATTCACGTAATTCATGGTTTTTCCCGCAAGGTAGTTCAGTCCGTCCTCGTCATGGTCGATATAGGGTATCTCAATGTCATCATACATGTCCTCAACATGAATCACAGTCTCAAGCAAGTTCCTCATGCCTTCCTGGATGTACTGCCCCATGGAGTGCAGATCCGTCGTCATGGTTACACCTGCGGGGAAAATTCCAGTGTTGCATTTTCCTTCGCTTTCCCCAAAAAGCTGTTTCCACCATTCCGTAAGGAAGACCAGCTGTGGATGGTAGTTTGCCATGATCTCAATGGTCTTTCCTTTTTTGAACAGGGTGTTCCGTATGGTTGCGTATTCCATGGCGAAACTTTCCTTGTTGCCGAGGCATTCCACGTATGCACGGCAAGCGCCCTTTTGAAATGCGTGGATATCCAGGCCTGCAACGGCGACGGGAAGAAGGCCGGCCGGTGTGAACATGCTGTATCTTCCTCCGATGTCATCAGGTATCTCAAAGACAGTATACCCCTCAGCCAAGGCAATCCTTCTCAGAATGCCTTTGTTTGGGTCTGTAGTGGCGTATATCCTGTTTTTAGCATCCCCTTTATACTTCTCCTCCATCACTTTTCTGAGCATCCTGAAGGTAATGGCTGGTTCTGTCGTGGTCCCTGATTTGGAGATGACATTGATGCAAACGTCCCGTTCCCGGATATAGTTCATCAATTCCCTGGTATATGCGCCGCTGATGTTGTTGCCGATGAAAAGAACCTCCGTCATTTTTCCCCTGTCTTTTCTCTTCTGCAAGGCTTCAATGACCGCTTTCGCACCAAGGTAGGATCCCCCGATCCCGATCACGATCAACACATCGGAATCCATCCTGATCCGTTCCGCGCACTCCAGGATCCTGGACATTTCACCGTTTTTCGAGCAAGGGTCGTGCCAGCCCAGGAAATCACTGCCCTCTCCTCTTTTGTTTTCCAAAAGGAAAAGGGATTCGATGGCGATCCTGTTCATCGCGTCATATTCATCCATCCCGTAGAAATCCCTGCAATAACGACTGTCCAGCGTTATATGTTTCACTGATGCCTCCAAAGCGATATTCAGATCTCTTCCTGCTTCAGGCTGTGATTGACAACGAAACGGTTGATGGAAATCTCGTATGCAATCTTTTTCTCCATGCTTCCATCGTCATTCGCCTTTTGATAAAACCTGCTCTGTATCCTGCCCCAGATCCTGATGTTGGTCCCAACCGCAAGGCTCTCGCAATACCTGGCGTTTCGTCCCCAGCAGATGCAAGGGATGTAGTCAGACTTCTTGTATGCACGATTTACAGCCAGGAGCAGGTCGGTGATTTCCCTGCCAAAGGGAGTTGTCCTGTAATTCGGTTTCTTGCAGATAAAACCATTGAAATATGCCCGGTTGTGGTTCTCAATGCTTTCAATATCATCGATGAATCGGGCTTCCCTTGCGAAAAGGTTGAGTATCAGGTGGCTTTTCCCGGATTCCGAACTGTTATATGAGCGAAACTGCCCCTCCACCTCCAAAAGTTTTCCCATCACCAGCTGTTCAATATGGACGAGTCGCTCGGATATCAGAACGGGAATGATGTCAAAAGAATCGCTCAGTCGTCTGACATTCACGTCAAAGCAATAGAATTTTTCCCCGTAAATCTCATGAGTCAACATGGGAGGTCCGGATATCTTTCCGGCTATATAGACTTCGTTGTTCTCAAACAGATTGTTATCATCAGTCATTTTTGCCGCCTTCAGCTCATTGGTGTAGTGTATTTAGTCCTCTGTTATGATACATAAAACATTATATTATATTTTTTTGAAAAATTAAACATATATTTTCTCAGTTCATATGGCTTTACATGGTAAAACACCTATGCTATAATTTATCAAGCATCGGGGTGTGGCTCAGCTTGGTAGAGC
>JAWOHX010000164.1:0-18465 GCA_046484975.1 Clostridia bacterium | reverse complement strand
GCCCGCCGCCAAGGCCGCGGTGGCCGTGGGGGCCGACGGCATCATGATCGAGGTGCACAACAGCCCCGAGACGGCCATGAGCGACGGCAACCAGTCCCTGACCCCCGACCAGTTCGACACATTAATGGAAAAAATCCGTCCCATCGCCATCCTGGAAGGGAGAGAGGTATGAAAACCGTCTGCATCGCCGGGTTGGGCCTTATCGGTGGATCCTATGCGAAGGCCCTGAAAAAGAAGGGCTACAGGGTCCTTGCCATTGACAAGGACCCGTTGGTACTGGACAGGGCCCGTGCTGAGAAAATCATTGATGAGGGGGACACGGACCCAGGCAAACTTCTGCCGGAAGCTGATTTGCTGGTGGTCTGCCTGTATCCCGGGGACACAGGCGCATTCATCATTCAAAACCAGCAACACATGGGAAAAGGGATGCTGGTCACGGATGCTTCCAGTGTGAAAACAAGGATCTACAATGATCTTGCAGGTCTTCGGGAGGACATCGATTTCATCGGTGGACATCCCATGGCGGGAAGCCAGAAAAAGGGGTACGGGCATTCCAGGGGGGATTTGTTCATGGGATGCAACTACATCATCACAATCACTGAAAAAAACAAGCCGGAGAACATCATGCGGATTGAAACCCTTGCAAAGGATGTGGATGCAAAAAACATCATCCGGGCGACACCGGAACATCATGACATGATGGTGGCCAGGACGAGCCATTTGCCTCACATCCTGGCGGACTGCCTGAAAAAAACAGTGGAGGAAACCGGCGCCGGGGAGTATGTCGGAAGTAGTTTCCGGGACATGACCCGGGTGGCGGACAGCAACGAGGAACTCTGGGAACAGATTTTCCGGGACAACCGGGAAAATCTCCTGGAGGCCATCAAAATCTTCAAGAATCACCTGGATGGGGCCGAAAAGTCCATGGAAGGGGAGAATCCGTGAAGAAATTCCTGTTTTTTGACTACTGGACCCTTGAGCATGTGAAAGGATTCGAACGGAGAACCATCAGCCCGGTGAAGCATGAGAAGAATCCGGTGTTCGTTCCGGATGAAAGGCCCTATGAGTTCAACGATTGCATGTATTTCACCGTATTGTATGACCCGGGGGAAGAACGATATAGGATGTGGTATGGGACCAGCAACCTGTATGACGAAAACACAACACCCGTCAAGTATCTTTGCCATGCCACGTCCATGGACGGAATCCGATGGGAACGTCCGGCGTTGGATGTGGTTCCCGGGACAAACATTGTTATGGACGATGCGGAAAAGGCCATGGGGTCCAGTGTCATCCTGGATGCAAGGGACACCGTGCTTCCATACAAGCTACTGATGCGACCCAAGCATACCCCGGCCATCGTGGCATATGCCTCCAGGGATGGGATCCATTGGGAGAAATGCAGCGATGAGCCTGTCATACAGGCAAACAGCGACTGCAAGATCGGCCTGTACCAGGATCCTGACACAGGGATCTACCATGCCTTGTTCCGGTTGAACAAAGGGAACCGGAAGACCTGGACCAGTGAGAGCCGGGATTTTTTACAATGGAGCCGCCCCGTCCTGATCCTGGAGCCGGACATTGCGGAAGGGACCCAGGTCCAGATCTACGGGACCCAAGCCTCCCCCTACGGGAATTATGTCATCGGCCTCGCTCCTTTGTACAACACGGAACCCCAGGAAATGTTCTGGGCCAAGATGCGGGGGACCATGGACATGGCACTTGCTTTCAGCAGGGGCGGGTATGCCTGGAAGTGGATGGAACCCGGATCCCGGTTCATTCCGCTTGGCGGCGCAGGGGAATGGGATGCGGGGATGATTCACCCCGGAACATCCCTGGTGTACTGCAGTGAAGAAATACGGATCTATTACTCCGGAACGGTTTTCCCGCATCATGAGACAGAAAGAGTCACGGAGCAGCCAAAGGGCATCGGTTTGGCCACCATTCGCCCGGACGGATTTGTGGCCCTGGTATGCAATAGCGGGGGAGGAAGCCTCCTGACCCGTCCTTTTGCCATCAGCACACCGGAGATCCTGGTGAATGCGGACTGCAGCAAGGGAGTGATGCGCATGGAGATTTGCGAAGGAGGCACGGGCTTGCCCCTGAGGGGATATGCCATGGAGGACTGTGAACCCATCGTGGGGGACGGGACAGCCATTGCTGTACGTTGGAAGAACAACGGGAGTTGTGAGAGCCTGGTCAACCGCTCCATCAGGATCCGGATCGCCGCGGAGAATACGCTGCTTTATTCCATTTCAATGCCCAATGGAAAAGACCCGGCCCGCTACTGGGAATTCGAGGAGATCGGCTGTGTGGATCCTGTCCGCGACCTGGGCACGTCGGACTACTACATGCAGGTATAGGCGTAACCCAGCTTGCCTAACACCTTATGAAACTGGACAAATCCCGAAAAATGAGTTAAAATGTACTGGCTGAATTCCTGCCTTGCGGCAGGATACGGGGGAACCAATAGACAAAAGGTGGGGTGAATCCGGAATGTTCCGGTAGGGCGAATCATTTTCTTTCCGCCCGAACCCGTCAGCTAACCTCGAAAGCTTTGAAGGAAGAGTTATTTTTGTTGTCTTTGAAGCGGATTCACTCGAGGTGGTGACTGCGCTTTTTTGTTAGGACCCGGTAATAACCATAGGAGGACACAGGAATGGAAAACAACCACAAGAAAGGCTTGACCCGTGCCAATATCCTGAAACACAGGATTGACAGCTACGAGACCATCAAGCACACCATCAAGACCGGACTGGAGGACGCGGAGAAAATCCTGGCCCAGAAAAAAAGAATCATGGACCTGCTGGGAGCCACTGACGCGGACTGGAATGACTATAAATGGCAACTGGCGAACAGGTTCACGGATGCCAGCCAGATAGCAAAGGTCATTGACCTGTCGGAAGAAGACAAGGAGAGCATCGAGAAGGTGGGGGCGCAATACAGGTATGCCATCTCCCCGTATTACATGTCCCTCATCGACCCTGAAGACCCCAGGTGCCCCATCCTGCTGCAGTCCGTCCCTTCCATCTGCGAGCTGGACGAAAGCGGGGAACTGGACCCCATGGATGAGGAAGGGAGTTCCCCCGAGGACAGCATCACCCGACGGTATCCCGACCGGCTCATCATCAAGGTCACCAATCTCTGCGGCATGTACTGCAGGTTCTGCCAGAGAAGAAGGCTCATCGGGGAAACCGACACCCATACCTCCCAGAAGGTCCTGGAAAAAGCCGTGGCATATGTGCGGGACAATCCTGAGATCAGGGATGTGCTCATCACCGGCGGGGACGCCTTCATGCTCAGCGACGAGACCATCGACTGGCTTTTGGCGGAACTGCGGGCCATTGAGCATGTGGAGATCATCCGGCTGGGATCCAGGACCCCTGTGACCCTTCCCCAGCGAATCACTCCCGAACTGGTGGGCATCCTAAAAAAATATCATCCGGTCTATGTAAACACCCATTTCAACAGCGTACGGGAGATTTCGGAGGAATCCAAAAAAGCATGTGAAATGCTGGCGGATGCAGGAATCCCCCTGGGAAACCAGATGGTACTGCTCAACGGGGTGAACAATGACAAGTATGTGGTCCGGAAACTCAACCAGGCCCTTTTGAAAATCCGGGTCAAACCCTACTATATCTTCCATCCCAAGACCGTGAAGGGTACATCCCATTTCTGGGTACGGATCGGGGAAGGCATGGAGATCATGGAATCCCTCAGGGGAAGGACCTCAGGACTTGCCATCCCCACATACATCGTCAACGGACCCAAGGGGCTTGGCAAGACTCCCATGATGCCCCAGTACCTGCTGTACATCGGAAACGAAAAGGCGTTTTTCAGGAATTGGGAAGGGAAAACCTTCGAAGTGGAGAACAAGGACCATCCTTTCGAAACGTAAAATCCTTGACAAACAGGGGACTTCATGTTTAATATGAGATAATCTCGGCGATGAAGAGGACGAGTAACCGGATCAGGCCTCAGACAAGAGAGGGAAGACACATGCTGGAAGTATTCCCGTGGGACCCCCGGTGAAGACCAACCCCGGAGCTGTAGCGTTGATGGCGATAACATCACCAATGAGAAGGCATGAACATGCCAATCAGGGTGGAACCGTGGGAATCATCCCGCCCCTGGAAACCTTATTCCAGGGGCGGGTTTTTATTTGACCAGGAAAGGATGAAGAAACATGGCAAAGGTGACATTGAAGGACAAAAGCGTCAGGGAAGTCCCGAATGGGATGACACCGCTGGAGGTGGCATTGGAAATCAGCCAGGGACTGGCCAGGGTCTGCATGGCCTGCGAAATCGACGGGGAACTAAAAGACCTGACCACACCCATCATGAAGGACTGTACCCTGAACCTGCTGAAATTCGAGGACGAAGGCGGCAAGGAAGCGTATCGCCATACTGCAAGCCATATCATGGCCCAGGCGGTGAAGCGGCTGTATCCCGAGGCCAGACTGGCCATCGGACCCTCCATCGAAAACGGGTTCTACTATGACTTTGACATCGAAAGCACATTCTCGGAGGAGGACTTTCCGAGGATTGAAGGGGAAATGAAAAAGATCATCGAGGCGGACTATCCCATCCAACGCTTCACCTTGTCCAGGGAGGAAGCCTTGAAAAAGGTGGAGGAGAATGGCGAGGCATACAAGGCGGAGCTCATCCGGGACTTGGACGCTGACGCGGAGATCTCCTTCTACACACAGGGAGAATTCACGGACCTCTGTGCCGGACCCCACCTTCCCTCGACCGGGAAAATGGGTGCATACAAGCTCCTGAAGGTTTCCGGCGCCTATTGGAGAGGGGACGAAAAGAACAAGATGCTCCAAAGAATTTACGGGACCGCTTATCCGAAGCAGAAAGAACTGGATGAATACATCGCCAGGCTCCAGGAAGCGGAAAAAAGGGACCACAGGAAACTGGGCAAGGAGCTGGAATTGTTCACCATCAGCGAGAGCATCGGCCCGGGGCTGGTCCTTTGGCTGCCCAAGGGAGGCAGGATCCGGACCCTCATTGAGGATTTCTGGAAAAAAGAGCATTTCGCCAACGGGTATGATGTGGTCTATTCCCCCCATGTCGGGAAGGCAGAACTGTGGGAGACCAGCGGCCATCTCGGCTTCTACAAGGAAAACATGTATTCCTCCATGAGCGTCGAGGATGTGGACTACTACATCAAGCCCATGAACTGCCCTTTCCACATCGAGATGTACAAAAACAGGCAATATTCCTACCGGGACCTTCCCTTGCGCTGGGCGGAGCTGGGAACGGTCTACCGATATGAGAAAAGCGGGGTCCTCCACGGGTTGCTGAGGGTCCGGGGATTCACCCAGGATGACGCCCACATTTTCTGCAGCAAGGATCAGATGCCCGGCGAAATCATCCGGGTGCTGCGATTCTGCCTGCATTTATTGGAATCCTTCGGGTTCACCAAATTCAAGCTCTATCTCGCCACAAAGCCCAAAGAGAAATCGGTGGGGGAAACCGGGATGTGGGATGCAGCGACGAAGGCGCTGGAGAAGGCCATCCAAAACGAGGGGCTGGAATACGAGATGGATGAAGGAGGAGGCGCATTCTACGGGCCGAAGATCGACATCAAGATCAAGGACGCACTGGACAGGGAGTGGCAGTGTTCCACCATCCAGTTCGATTTCAACCTGCCCGAGCGGTTCGACCTGTATTTCATCAACAGCGCCGGGGAAAAGGAAAGACCCTACACCATCCACAGGGCGTTGTTCGGTTCCATTGAGAGGTTCTTCGGGATCCTTGTGGAACAATACGCCGGTGCGTTCCCCACATGGCTCGCTCCTGTCCAGGCAAGGATCCTGACCATTTCCCAGGCGGTTTCTGGATATGCCTGCGAGGTCCGGGACATGCTTGCGGCGAAGGGGATCCGGGTGGAAGTGGATGACAGAAACGAGAAGATCGGCTACAAGATCCGGGAAGCCAGGAACGAGAGGATTCCCTTCATCCTGACCGTGGGTGAGAAGGAGGCGGAAAGCCGGACCCTGTCGGTGCGCAGCACCCGGGAAGGGGAACTGGGCACCATGGATGCCGCTGCTTTCCAGGAGAAAATCCTGCAGGAAGACAGGGAAAGGATCCAATGAGATGACAGACATATTCAAAGAATGGAATGCGAGGGTCGAAGGGCCTGACAATCAGGAATTCTATTCCCTTTACCTGGAACAGGAGGCTGCAGCCTATGCAAAAATCCTTTCCGGGGGGGAACGGGAAATCAAAGGGACCGTGGCGCAGCTCTGCGAGGATCTGGGGATGGACCATGTGGTGATGGGAGGATTCCTGGAAGGCATCAACACCAGCCTGGAGGAACCCCTTTCCCTGGAGGAGCTGACGGAGGAGTCCGCTGTCAGCCTTGGCATCGACTTTGAGAAACTCTACCACAACATGCTCAAAGCAAAGGCCGACTGGCTTTTCACATTGCCGGAATGGGACAATGTCCTGGATCGGGAAAAAAGGACAGCCATCCGAAAGGTCTATAACACGGAGAACATCGCAAGGAGCGAGAAAATCGGAAGAAATGAACCCTGTCCCTGCGGGAGCGGGAAAAAATACAAGAAATGCTGCGGTGCATAAGGTTCAGAGCCTCTGCTTGAATTCCTTGATCAGTTTTGGAAGCACTTCCAGCACATCCCCCACGATGCCATAAGTGGCCACCTTGAAGATGGGGGCGTCCGGGTTTTTGTTGATGGCGATGATCACATCCGAGGATGACATCCCCGCAAGATGCTGGATGGCCCCTGAAATGCCACAGGCGATGTATACCCTGGGGCCTACCGTGCTGCCCGTCTGGCCCACCTGGTGGGCGTAGGGCACCCAGCCTGCATCCACTGCCGCCCTGGAAGCGCCCACGGCGCCATTGAGAACGTCCGCCAGTTCCTGGACCAGGGCGAAATTCTTTGGATCTCCAAGACCCCTGCCGCCGGAAACGATGACGTTGGCATCTGCCAGGCTGATTTTGTCGCACATGGTGGTTACCACTTCCCTCACATGAGTCCTCACCGGCGGGATGCATGCCACCTCCGGGTACAGGATCTCCCCTTTTCGTGAAAGGTCGGGGTCCAGTGGTTTCATCACCTTGGGCCTGACGGAAGCCATCTGTGGCCTGTGGTCGGGACAGAGGATGGTGGCCATGAGGTTCCCGCCGAAGGCCGGCCGGGTCTGCATGAGGATTTTCTTCTCTGGATCAATGGCCAGCCCGGTACAGTCAGCGGTGAGGCCGGTCCGGATCCGGGAAGCCACCCGGGGGGCAAGGCTGCGTCCGTAGGCCGTGGCTCCCATGAGAACGATTTCAGGCCTGTGCATCATGACCAGCCGGGAGAAGACATCGGCATAGCATTCATCGTTGTATTCCTTCAACAAGGGGTCACGGACAACAAGGACCCTGTCCGCCCCATAGGCGACAAGGGACTTTTCACCCTCTTCTGTATTTTCACCGAGCAAAACGGCCACCAGGCGGCATCCGAGGTCATCGGCCAGCGTCCTGCCCGCCCCGAGGAGCTCGTATGAGACCTCCAACGGCACATCGTCCTTCTGCTGGGCGAAAACCCAGACATCCCGGCAGGATTCCGGGGAAAGGGAACTGTCTTTCTCCGGATGGATGATTTCCATGGCTTCGAACTTACAGGAAGAAACGCAGATCCCGCAGGCGATGCAGTTCTCCAGCACCACCGCCTTTTTCCCCGTGATGGTGATGGCATCGTAGGGACAGGCTTTGACGCATAATCCGCATCCCACGCATTTTTCGTTGTTTATTCCAAGAAAGGGCATGTTTGTCCTCCGTTTTATTCTAACTGCCTTGCAGAAACTGCATGCTCATCAGGTGTTCCGCCAGGATTCTCGCCTGTTCGTCGGGCTCGCCCGGGATCATCTGGTTCTTATCCTCATGGACAGGGGTGAAGGTCTTGTATACCCAGGTGGGGGAACCATCATGCCCGCACATGGTCTTGTCAGCCCTCACGTCCTCAGCGGTAAGAACACGGATGACGGCAGATTTCGCCCGCATCATGCTCTTCAGGGACGGCATCCTGGGCTCGTTGATTTCCTTGACCACGGTGATGAGGGCGGGCAGGGTCATCTCCACCACATCATACCCTTCCTCCGTCATGCGCTGGCACCGGATATATCCCTCACGGATCTCCTCTATTTTCCGGACATAGGTGCAATGGGGAATGTCCAGCCGTTCTGCGAGGCTGGGTCCGACCTGGGCAGTATCGCCGTCGATGGCCTGTTTGCCGCAGATGATCAGATCAAAGGGACCCAGTTTTTTCACGCCCATGGACAGGGCATAGGAGGTGGCCAGGGAGTCAGAACCCGCGAAGGTACGGTCGCTGAGCAGAACCCCTTCGTCTGCCCCCTGGGCGATGGTCTCCCTGAGCATCTCCGCCACCGTTGGGATTCCCATGCTCATCACCGTCACCTTCCCGGCTGTTTTCTCCTTGATCCGTACCCCTTCCTCCACTGCATAGGCGTCGAAAGGGTTCAGGATGGAGGCCACCCCTTCCCGGATGATGGTGTTGGTTTCCGGATTGATCTTTACTTCCGTTGTCCCGGGAACTTGTTTCACACAAACGATGATATTCACGGTCATTTCTCCTGTTTCGTCTTCATTCCCTTGATCAGTTCCAGGGCGATGACGTTTCGCTGGATCTGGTTGGTTCCTTCATATATCTGGGTGATTTTCGCATCCCTCATCATTTTCTCCACGGGGTACTCCTTCATGTAACCGTATCCCCCCATGACCTGCACCGCGTCTATGGTGACTTTCATGGCTGTGTCCGAGGCGAAGACCTTGGACATGGCGGATTCCCTGGAGATGCTTTTCGCCCCGCTGTCGATGTGCCGGCAGGTCTGGTAGACCAGGCACCTGGCGGCTTCGATCTGGATGGCCATGTCCGCCAGCATGTGCTGCACAGCCTGGAAGGAAGAAATGGGCTGACCGAACTGCTCCCGTTCCAGGGAGTATTTCAGTGCCTCGTCGAACGCCCCCTGGGCGATCCCCAAGGCCTGGGCAGCCACCCCCGGGCGGGTCCGGTCCAGCGTCTTCATGGCCACCATGAAACCCATGCCTTCCCTGTACAGCAGATTTTCGGCAGGGATCCTGCAATCCTCGAAGACCAGCTCGCTGGTACAGGAAGCCCGAATCCCCATCTTGTTTTCTTTTTTCCCGAAGGAGAAACCGGGGGTGCCTTTCTCCACGATGAACGCGCTGAAACCCCTGGCGCCCTTGCTCCGGTCCGTGCAGGCAACCACTGTATAGATGTCGGCTTCCCCGCCGTTGGTGATCCATTGTTTGGTCCCGTTGAGCACATAGGAATCCTTGTCCTTCACGGCGGTGGTCCTGATGCCCGCCGCATCGCTCCCTGCATCGGCTTCCGTAAGGCCAAAGGCCCCCATTTTCTCGCCGGATGCCACGGCAGGGAGGTATTTTCTTTTCTGCTCCTCGGTGCCGAACAGGAGGATGGGGAAAATGCCCAGGCCCGTGCCCGCAAACGCCAGGGCGATGCCCCCGCAACCACGGCTCAGCTCCTCCACCACCAGGGACATCTCCAGGACCCCGCCCCCGAATCCGCCGTATTCCTCCGGGATGTAGACCCCGCAGAGGTCGGAATCCGCAAGGATCTTCACGATGTCATGGGGAAAAGTGCCTTCTTCGTCATATTTAATGGCCACCGGCCGTATTTTTTCGTCGGCGATCTTACGGGCCAGTTCCTTGATCATGGTCTGCTCTTCGCTCAGAAAGTAATCCATCGGTTTCCTCCTAGAAATTATTATCTGGTGATAATTAATAAGAATTATAATATATAAATCCAAGGCATGCAACAGAAATAGAGTGGAAAGAGGACATCCGGGTCCCTGAATGCCCTGACATGCATGTTCTGCTTGCCATATGCGGGGTGAAAATATAGAATGAGTGTCAGAAGGCAATAATGTTTTGGAGGGTATCGGGTGTTGGATAGTATCATCATGATCATCGGCGGGCTGTTTGTCGTGTTCTGGGCGGCTCAGCTTGTTTTTTTTCGGATCCATCAAAGCTGGAGCAGGCGCACCGTGGTGTCGGACTCCCTGGACGAGTTGGTTTCCGTATCTTTCATCCACCCCATCCGGGGACTGGATTTCAAGATGGAGGAAAACCTGAGACATAGCCTGGAACAGGACTACAGGGGTAAGGTGGAACACATCTTCAGCCTGCAGGAAGAGGACGACCCCGCAATCCCGGTAATCAGGAAGGTGATGCAGGACCATCCTCATGTGAATCACCAACTGATCGTGAACCCGCTGATGCAGGGGGTCAATGGAAAGACATCGAACATGGCCCACGGGGTGCGGGTGTCGAGGCATGAGATATGCGTGTTCATCGACAGTGACCTGAAACCCAGGAAGGATTTTTTAACCAGAATGACACGGCCTCTGCGAAAACCGGAAATTGGCATGACCACCTGCGGGCAGACCAACATGGGGGGGAAGGATTTCTGGACCCGCTTCTTCGCGTTCATACAGAACAATGAGACGGACTTCATATGGGCTTTCCTCACAGGGTTGGGCGTGAACATCGGGGCCACCGGGGCGGCTTTTGCCATGCGCAGGGAAGTCATCCTGAAAGTTGGGGGCCTGGAGGCCTTTGGGGATACCGTCCTTGAGGACTTCTTCCTTGGCCTGCATCTTGGAAAAGCCGGATACAAACTGGCATTGGGTCCCTTCATCGACTGTGAGCTGGACCGGCTGGGGAAAGAGAAGACAGTCAATTATTGCAAAAGGATTGGCGTGGGCCTCACCAGCGGAATGGCATATGAGATACCCGTCTTCTTCACCTTCCTCATCTGGTACTGGATTGTGCTGTTCATCGCCCTGTTGACGGGAAGCATGCCATTGCTCATATTCGCAGGAACTGCCTTCCTGTTGCGGATGGTCCAGGGACTTGCAATGAAGTATATGGCGGAAGGAAAAATCCTCGCCATGGATGTGGTCTCGGGCTGGTTGTTCGACCTGATGGGTGTCTATTACCTGTGCTACGGCTTCAGAAAGCCTTCCATCACCTGGAGGGGCATCACATACAGGATTACCCGGAGAGGACGCATCGACAAGATGGAAGCAGTGAAAAAAAAGGTGTAGGCAATGGATTACAGTATTTTGAACAGAGAGGAATACAAGGGGAGCCCCATCGTCCGGATCGCCGACAATAAGAACGACCTGCCTTTTTTCATTGCCAGGAGGAACCAGCTGAACCCGGAGAAACACCGCCATGAGTTCGTGCAGATCATCTATGTCACCAAGGGTTCCGCCACCCATGTCATCAATGAGAACAGGTTTGAGATATTCAAGGGGGACATTTTCATCATGCCTCCCTATGTTCCCCACTATTTCATCCAGGACAAGGAAGTGGAGATCATCGAATACGAGTTCATCCCTGAATTCATCAATGAGAAATTCTCCTCGGGATACCAGGACACCGGATTTATGGATTTCGCCTGTCTGGAACCCTTCCTGGTGGCGGAAAACAAGATGAAGCCCAGGCTCAACATCTCCGGGGGCGACCAGATGGAGATTGAGAACATCTTCAATGAGATCATCCGGGAATACCGGCTGAGACAGCATAATTTTGAACTGGTCATCAAGGCCCTGACCCTGAAGCTCCTCATTTTTGTTTCCAGGAGATATCCGGAAAAATCCACGCAAGGGGAGGGAGGCCATGTCTTTCTCAGGCACAAGGATTGTCTGCTCCGGGCCCTGGAATATATCCATGGCAACTATGACAAGGACATCAGCCTGGATGATGTGGTGCGGGTGTCCTTGTTGTCCAAATCATATTTCGGGTATCTCTTCAAGCACATGACCAACAAGACCTTCACCGAATATGTCAACAGCCTGCGGATTGCCAAAGCAGTGGAGCTTCTCAGGACCAGGCATGACCTGATGGTGGTGGACATCTGTTTTGAAGTGGGTTACAATAATGTCAACCATTTCAACCGGATATTCAAGACGGAAACGGGACTCACCCCCATGAAGGTGAGAAAGAAAAAAAATTGATTTTCGGAGGGACGCACATGATTATAGACGCGCATAACCACCCGGACTGGCATGGTCATGACGTGGATAAATTCATCCGGAACATGGATGAAAACCAGATTGATGTCTGCTGGCTTTTGACATGGATCTGCCCGAAGGGAGAGTACGATTGCAAGAACGGTTGGGCCCACGCGGTCATGTACGGGAATGGACCCATCCCATTTGAACGGGCCCTTTTCTACAAGGAAAAGCATCCGGACCGGTTTGTGCTGGGATACTGCCCGGACCCCAGGGACCCGGATGCTGTCATGAAGCTCAGGGCGGCGGCATCCATATATGGCGTGAAGCTCTGCGGGGAGTTGAAGCTGCGCATGATGTATGACAATCCCGATGCCATCCGTATGTTCAGGGCCTGTGGCGAACTGGGCCTTCCGGTGACGGTCCACCTGGATTATGAGTTCAATTCCAGTGAAAACCATCCCTGGCCCAATTTCTGGTACGGCGGGGGGATCGATGCCTTTGAAAGGGCGGTGAAGGCTTGCCCGGAAACCATCTTTCTGGGACATGCCCCGGGTTTCTGGGCCCATATATCCGGTGACGACCAGTATGACAAGGTGCCCTATCCCACCGGGGAAGTGAAACCGGGAGGGCGAATCATCGGGATGCTGGAGAAATATGAAAACCTCTACTGCGACTTGTCGGCAGGTTCCGGAAGAAACTCCCTGGAGAGGGACCTGGACCATGCCCGGGGGTTTGTCACGACATACCAGGACAGGATCCTGTATGCCCGGGACTATTTCGATGACGCCCACAGGAAGCTCATTGATTCCATGGGCCTTGACCGGGGAATCCTGGACAAGCTGTATTACAAGAATGCATTGAAGCTCGTACCGCTGGATTGACAAGGAGGAAACATGGAGGGACTGGGTTTTGGGATCATCGGGTGCGGGGCCATCGCCGGCTGGCATGGGGACGCCCTGCAACGGGTCAAGGGGGCGACCCTTGTGGCCTGCACCGACGTGAACGGGAAAAGCAGGGAAACCTTTGCCTTGAAATATGGTATTTTGGACTACGGGACCGTTGAGGAGATGCTGGAGAATCCTTCGGTGCATGCCGTATCCATCTGCACCCCAAGTGGCCTGCACAAGGAAATCTGCCTGAAGGCGGCACGGGCGGGCAAGCACATCGTGGTGGAAAAACCCATGGCACTCACTCCCTGCGAATGCGACGAGATCATCCAGGCCTGTGGGCAGTACAAGGTGAAGCTGGAAGTCATCAGCCAGAACCGTTTCAAACAGAATGTCCGTGCAGTGAAGAAAGCGGTGGAGGAGGGATTCCTCGGAAAGATCGTCACCGCTGACATCTACATGAAATACAACCGCGACCCGGAATATTATAAAAGCAGCAGCTGGAAAGGGACCTGGAGGATGGATGGGGGCGGTGCTCTCATGAACCAGGGGATCCACGGGGTGGACATGCTGCTGTATATCATGGGGGATGTGAAATCCGTCTTCGGATATGCACGCACCCTGGCCAGGGACATCGAGGTGGAGGACACGGCGTCAGCTGTGTTGGAGTTCAGGAACGGAGCCATAGGCGTCATCCAGGGCACCACTTCCGTGTATCCAGGTTATCCCAGGAGACTGGAAATCAACGGGGACAGGGGCAGTGTCGTCCTCAGGGAAGGCAACATCGAGACCTGGGATGTGGAAGGCTTGGAAAGGCCACAGGGGGAGGACGTGATAAGCGGTGCCCACAGCGACCCCATGGCCTTCAGCGCGGAAGGTCATGTCATGCAGATCCAGGACTTGGTGGATGCTGTCCGGGAGGACAGGAGGCCCTATGTGGACCAACATGAAGGAAAGCGGCCGGTGGTACTCATCTGCGCCATTTATGAATCCTCTGCCTCCGGGAAAAGGATCGACCTATGAAAAAACTCGTGCTGACTGGGTTCCAGCCTTTCGGGGGCATGACCTGCAACCCCTCCGGAGACATCCTTGCCACAATCGCTGAAACCGAAGGGAATCTTCGAATCGTTAAAAAAATCCTTCCCGTGGAATACGGGACGGCTTTCCTGGAACTGAAGGACTTGATGGAATCGACCAGGCCTGAGTATGTTCTATGCCTGGGTCTTGCCGCGGGCCGGGGGCATCTTTCCCTGGAAAAGGCGGCCCTGAACATCAACAGCTCTGAAACAGCCGACAACGCAGGGAATACCATCCTGCATTCGACCATCATCCCTGGGTCCAGGGAATGCTATTTCTCCAACCTGCCTCTGGAGGATATGATGGAGGCCATGCACGGGGAGCCTGTGAAAATCACCTATTCCGCGGGAACCTTCGTATGCAACGACATTTTTTACCGCCTGATGCACCATATCCATGAAAGATGCCAGGCGGTACAGGGAGGATTTGTCCATCTGCCCCACAGCGAATGTTCCGGCGACAAAGGCTGCATTCCCCTGGAGGACCAGACCCGGATCCTAAGAAAAATCATCCATTATCTGGGAGGCGGCCATGGGTAAGCTCATATTCATCACCGGCGGTGCAAGAAGCGGAAAAAGTACCTTTGCGGAAAAAATGGCTGCATCAGGTTCGGACAGGATCATCTATGTCGCCACCGCAAAACCCATTGACGAGGAAATGCGGGAGCGGATCAGGATGCACCAAAAGCAGAGAAGCGATGCCTTCGTCACGGTGGAAGGGTATTCTGGAATCCCTGGTCTGATCCAAGAAGCCGGGGTTTTGGCGGGGACAGTGCTCATCGACTGCATCACCCTCATGGTGTGCAACCTCATGTTCGACATCATCCCGGACTGGGACGACATGCGGGAGGAACAGGTCTTGGCATTTGAAAAGAGGGTGGAAGAGGAAATCACACAGATTGTCCAATATGCGGAAGAAACGGACAAGACCGTCATCGTGGTCACAAATGAGATTGGCATGGGGATTGTTCCCGGGCAGGCCTCCACGAGGCTATACAGGGACGTGGCGGGAAGGGCAAACCAGATGTTGGCCGGGGCCAGCAAGGAAGCATACCTGATGGTGTCTTCCCTGCCGATAAGGATCAAATGAGATGAAGACGTTTTTCAAGAGACTGGTTCTGATGTTTCAGTTTTTCACCAGGATCCCCATTCCTGTTGCATTGTCCTGCGGGAACGAGGATTTCGGGAAAGGACTTGCCCTGTCCCCCCTGGTCGGACTGTTCATCGGGGGGGTCCTGTATGGAGGATACACGCTGGCAGGACTGGTTTTCCCACCCATGATCAGTGCCGTTCTCACTGTGCTGCTGTATGTGGCAATCACGGGGGGACTCCACATCGATGGGTTGGCGGACACCTTTGACGGGCTCCTTGCAGGCAAAGACAGGGAAAGGACCCTGGAGATCATGAAGGACAGCCGGATTGGCACCCATGGCGCGGTATCCGTCATCCTGCTTTTGCTTTTTTATGTGGTCCTCCTGCCGGAAATCCATGCATTGGCCTTGTTGCTGATGCCTGTGGCGGGGAAAACGGGTGCGCTGGTGTGCGCCGCCATATCCCGTTATGCCAGGGAACAGGGCCTGGGAAAGCATTTCATCGACCATTGCGGCATCAAGGAGCTGTTCATCGGAATCACCCTGGTTTTCCTCTCATTCTATGTGTTCTTCAGTCTCAAGGGGATTGTCCTGGCTTTCATATCCGTTGTCACTGCATGGCTGCTGACCCTGGCGCTGACCCGCAAGGTCAGGGGGGCGACAGGGGATATCCTTGGCGCGACGGCGGAACTCAACCAGGTGCTGTTCCTGCTGGCCGCCTTTTTCCTGGCGGGGGTCTGAGATGAAAGAGATATACCTGGTCAGGCACGGGAAAACCGATGCCGCCGGAAACCTATACTATGGAAGCCATGATTACCCGTTGTGCGAGGAAGGAAAAACACAAGTCAGGGACCTGGCTGTGTGTCTGGAAGGAACAACAATCCACACCATCCACACAAGCCCCATGAAGAGGGCCATGGAGTCGGCGATGATCCTGGGCGCATCGCTGGGAATGGAACCCGTTGTCCAGCCCCTCGTCCGGGAACGAAGCTTCGGGGTTTTCGAGAACAAGACCTACGGGGAAATCCTGCGGGATTATCCCCGGGAGCTGGCTCTATGGGAAAAGGACTGGTTTGGCTACCGGATGCCGGAAGGGGAGAGCGCCTGGGATTGCCATGAACGGGTCAGGGCTTACCTTGAGGCAGTCGGGAACCTGCCCGGGAACCTGCTGGTGATGAGCCACCTTGGGTGCATCCGTTCATTGCTGGTGGAAATGTTGCATTTCCAGGAAAAAGACATGTGGCGTTTTCGTCTGGGACATGGTAGAATGGCGAAAATAACGGTGAACGACGAAGGATACGCATATCTGGAAATTTGAAGGAGTATGAAATGGAGAAAAACAACACGCGCACCATCACGTTGACGGCCATGTTCATGGCACTGGTCTTTCTGGCGACCAGATTCCTGTCTTTTCCGGGTCCGATTCCTCCCGGATACATCAATCTGGGGGACAGCGTCATTATTGTATGTGCGGTGATGCTGGGCAGCAAAAGCGCCATGTTTGCAGGCGCCTTTGGCAGCGCCCTGGCGGATCTGCTTTATCCCGGCGGCATCATTTTTGCCCCTTTCACCTTTGTGGTCAAGGGACTGGAAGGATACATCGTGGGAAAAATAGCTGACAGAAAATCCGTGAAACGCATCATCCTTGCGGCTGTCATTGGCGTAACCGTCATGGTTGCCGGGTATTTTGCAAGCGAATGGCTTATCCTTCCCTTGTTCGACAAGACCTTCGGCATGGCCTTTGCCATTGCGGAACTGCCGTTCAACGGAGTCCAGGCGGCGGCGAACGGAACCCTGGGTGCCATTTTGTCCATAGCCCTGCGAAGCAAAGTGCGGGCCTGAACATAGAAATATGAAAAAAGACACCATCTGAAGTCGAATGGTGTCTTTTTTTTACCGCATATATCAAATACCGAAAAATTCCAGAATCTCCGTTTCCCTCTCGATGTTGTAGCGGCTTCCCTGGTCCCGGGCATGGCGTATGACCTGGGCTGTTTCCGGGGTGACCCAACCGTTGGAGATGAGGACCTTTGACAGGAGGACAGCATGGTCGTCGATGGCTTTCTTTTCCACGCTGAGGTGCACATAGGTCCACATGGTTTCGTTGCTTAGGCTGATGTCCTTGCTTCTCGCATCAGCGATGCGGGCCTGCGCGGCCTTCATGTCCCCACCATGGAGACAGGAAAGAATCAGCTTATTGACGTATTCCATGGATGTGATGTCATCAGGGAGAGCATCGAAACTGGAAGCAATGCCCGTGTCCTCCAGCAGTTTTTTTTCTCTGATGGACATTCGACTCAGCAGCTGCCATCTGAAATCATCATCCAGTGTGGGAAGGTGCAGGCATTTCTGGAGCATCAGGTCCGAATCCTTGGGTCGCTTCCCCAGGACGATGTACCAGTATCCCAGCAGGATAAGGGCGTACAGGTGGGTTTGGTCGCTGATGTATGCGAAAAGGACATTGTTCATGGCTTTGTTCAGGCGGATGGAGGAGATATATCCGTTTTGAATGGTACGGATCATGGTGAAGTCACGAATCAAATGTCGTGACAGTGTCCTGACGAAGTCATGGCGCATGCCTGACTGGAAAACAAGCTTGTCCCTGTTTTTCTCAAAAAGCTTCATGGCCTTTTGGTATTTCCCCTGGCAGGAGAGGACGGTGACAAGGCCCACAAGGGACTTGCCCTCCTGGCTCCGGCCGGCCAGACAGGTTTTGAAGCCCGTTGCCGCCGACTTGTAATCCTTATTGCCCAGCGCTTCATATGAATAATCGCAATAATTGGATTTCCTCATGTCTTGCTCCTTAGTTTTCGGGTCCTGTGGTGGTGTTCAGGTAGTCCTGGATGACTTTCTGCACGTTGTCATCCTTGATTTTAATGGAGAATTCTATCCTCCTGTTCTGGGCCCGGCCTTCCTCTGTGAGATTGGTGGCTATGGGACGCAGTTCAGAGAAGCCGGAAGCGGCGAAGAAACTGCCATACTTCTGCTCCAGGGACGGGTTGCTGCCCATGATGTAGTTGAGCACGTTGGTGGAACGTTCCGTGGACAGCTGCCGGTTGGCGGAGGTGGAACCGATGTGGTCGGTATGGCCTTCCACGGAGATGGCATCGATGTAGGTGCGTGTCTCCGGGTCGTCCAGGATGGTTTCAAAGGCGACGGAAAGCTGGCGCAGCAGTTCAAACCCCTGGGGCTTGATGTCCGCGGAACCGAAATCAAACACCAGGCTCTCGTTGATGTACAGGTTGGCGTTGTCCCCGATGATGACCAGTTCCTCCCCCTTCTCATTGGTTTTCCCCATGGCGGCCTCGATGGAGTTCTTGACCTTCTCAAAGATGTTGGCGCGCAGGACTGCAATGCTCTGGAGCTT
>JAWOHX010000005.1:0-7373 GCA_046484975.1 Clostridia bacterium | reverse complement strand
TTGATCAACATAAGATCCCGAAGGCTTTCGATGGCTTGATCGATATAATTCTGTGCATTGGGATAATAGAGGGTGTCGTCTGGTGGAATTCTATTAAATAGAAGGATGGCTTCCTTGTAATCCCCGGAATGAAACAGCTCAAGTGCCGTTTGATATTCCTTCCTGGATTCGTGAACACTCCTTGCCTTCATCCGGTACCAGGAAGTATGGTCATCATGATTGTACAGCATGTCCACCCTATCCAAGAAAAAAAGAAAGGCATCGAGGCCTGTGTCCTGGTTCAGGTAGGAATCATATCCGCTGGAAATCCGGTTCATCACCAGATCGGGGTCAATGTATTGCGAAAAGAACAAAAGAATGTCCAGCCGGAAGGATTCCTCGGGATCAGACAGGAACAAGTCCAGGGATTCCTCCAGGGAAATGGACAGCTCTTCCAACAGATCCTCCTGTTCCATGTTTTCATTCAGCAGCGACATCCAGGCCTGGCTGGTGCCTTCCAGGTCCCCCGCCCTGATGCCCTCCAGGAGGATGTTGCGGTTTGATTGGAAGGCCTTGATCCTGATGTTGCTTTTCATACCAAGTAAAAAGACACTCACGACCAGTATCACGGCGAGGACGATCAGCAGGATTTTTATAAGGACAGGGATGATCGGTATGCTTTTTGTTCTCATTGTCCACCTTTCAATTGTTTATCCGCAAAGGCGTACTTGAGCATGATGGGTGTGAGAATGGAAGTGACAATGACCATGATTGCCACGGGAGCAAAAAAGAAAGCGGGAAGGGCACCCATGATGAAGCCTTTGTTGGTGATGATGAGGGCGACTTCGCTTCTGGCAACCATCCCAGTGCCGACCTGTATGGATTCGCGGCCGTTCAGGCCGGAAAGACGTGCACCGACGAATCCGCCGAATACTTTTGTGGCAATGGCCACGATGACCAAAGCAATGGAGAACCAGATGAGGTCCATCGAGAAATTTGTGAGCTCGATGCTGATTCCGATGCTCGCGAAGAACATGGGCGTAAGAAGCATATATGAAAGAATCTCAAACCGCCGCTGAATGTATCCACTGTGCACCGTATGGGAGACAATCATTCCTGCGATGAAAGCGCCGGCGATGTCCGCCACACCGAAATATTCCTCCCCGATGTAAGCGAGGAAAAGACAGAAGGCGAAGGCGAAGATGGGAAAACGCCTTTTTTTCTTGTGCATCCTGCTGTAGCTGTTGAACATTTTCTTGAATGGGATCCCAACGATGAAGGCGATGAGGAAAAAGAGGATGATCTTTAGAATCACGCCGCCGATGTTCATGGATTCCCCGCTGCTTGCAAAACCGGAGACCAGGGAAAGGAGAATGATGCCCACGATATCATCAATGATGGCTGCGCTCATGATGATTGTACTGGTGCGGGTTTTGATTTTGCCCATCTCGTGGAGAGTCTCCACGGTGATGCTCACACTTGTGGCGGTGAGAATGACACCGATGAAAATATTCTGGATCAATGGGAAGAACGACATGCTGAACAGGCTGGCAACCAGGAAACCACCCGCAAGGGGGACAATGACTCCCAGCAGGGCGACCAGAATGGATGCCTTGCCGGCCTTCCTCATTTCATTGATATCCACCTCAAGGCCTGCGGTGAACATGATGATCAAAACCCCGAGTTGTGCCAGATTCTTGATGAATTCCGTTTCCCGGATGACACCGAGGACGGCTGGTCCCAGGATGAGTCCCGCAAGAAGTGCCCCAACGACCTGCGGGAGATGGAATTTCCGCGTCACCATTCCAAGGGCCTTGGTGCTCAGCAAGATGATGGCAAGATCGATGAGGAATTCAATTCTAAGCATGTGAAGCAGTCTCCATTCATTAAGAATATACCAGAAAACAAACTGCCATACAAGATATACGAATCGATTTATGATACACTGGAAAACAGGAAAGGGATAAACATGAGACTGACAGCGACCTGTGTTTTCGGAACGGAGTCTGTATTGGCAGAGGAATTGAAAAACTTAAGTTTTTCAGATGTGCGTTCAGAAAACGGGCGGGTGAATTTCAATGGGACGAAAGAGGCAATCCCCAAGGCCAACATCTGGCTCAGGTCAGCCGAAAGGGTGTACATCGAAGCTGCTGATTTCCATGCCGGGGATTTTAACGAACTCTTCGAACACGCTCATTCCGTCGAATGGTCTGAATTCATCCCTGGGGAGGGAAGGTATCCCGTAAACGTCACATGCATAAACTCCGCCCTCCACAGTGTCCCTGACTGCCAGAAAATCATCAAGAAAGCCATTTCACGGAAACTGGGTGAGGCTTACAGCCTGGAAAGGCTGCCGGAGACAGGGGATGTCTATGCCATCAGCGCATTCATATACAAGGACAGGTGCAGGCTCTACCTTGACACCACGGGTGTGGGGCTTCACAAGAGGGGTTACCGCAGATACAATGTGACGGCCCCCATCAGCGAGACCCTTGCTGCCTCCCTGATTGGGATATCTTACTGGAACCGCAGCAAGCCCTTTCTCGACCCGTTCTGCGGTTCAGGCACCTTTGTCATCGAGGCGGCCATGATGGCCAAGAACATCGCACCGGGGAGAAACCGCCCCTTTGATTCCTGCAAGTGGCCTTTCATCGGGGAGACCGTCTGGAAAAAGCATTATGAAGAGGCTTATGATTTGGAGACCGATCATCCGGTTGGGCTTTTGTCCGGCAGCGACATCGACGGGAATGCTCTGGAATACTGTGCCCTGCATGCGCAAGCAGCAGCTGTGGACGATGTGGTTTCGTTTCGGAGATGTGATGTCAAAGACATCCAAAAAACAAAGGATTACGGTGTCATCATCTGCAATCCGCCATATGGGAAAAGACTCCTTGGCCATGCTGACGTGACGGATTTATACCGGGAAATGGGAAAGAAATTCTCAGAATATGACACCTGGTCAAAGTATATCATCACCGACTATCCGGGCTTTGAGCAAGTGTTTGGAACCAATGCGGACAAGAAGAGGAAAATATACAATGGGATGATTCTTTGCAACTTTTACCAGTATTTCGGACCCAATCCAAGAGAAAGAATATTTCCTCTTGATACGCCCCTTTAAATAGTATAGAATACTACTATGAAATTCTAAATGGAGGTAATATAAATGAACAAGACAGATTTGACAGCAGCCATCGCCGAAATGACAGGGTTGACCAAAAAAGACAGTGACAAAGCATGCACTGCATTTGTAGACGCTGTGACCGGTGCCCTTGTAAAAGGGGATAAGGTATCCATTGTCGGTTTCGGCACTTTCGAAGTCAGGGTCAGGGCTGCAAGGGAAGGCATCAATCCTGCCACCAAGCAAAAGATCAAGATCAAAGCAGCGAAGGCACCCGCGTTCAAACCGGGAAAAGCATTAAAAGAAAAAGTCAATAAATAACATGAACGAGCGGCATCGCTCGTTTTCTGAAAAGATGAGAATACTTTCATCCAACACCATCATCCATGCTGTAAAGGAATTATGCATAAGGACAGCCACTTGTTTGTCCAACGAAATTATTGATTCTTATGAAACAGCATATGGAAATGAGACCGATCAATCAGGCAGGGAAGTTTTACGGCAGATCATGGAGAACGCAACAATCGCCAGGGAGGATGGCATCCCCGCCTGCCAGGACACGGGAATGGCGATTTTTTTTGTGGAAATGGGAAACCGCCTTGTCATTGAAGACGGCCTTTTGCAGGATGCCATCAACGAAGGGGTAAGGCAGGGATACCGGGAGGGTTACCTCAGGAAATCCATCGTGTCAGACCCTTTTCGCAGGGTCAACACAGGGGACAACACACCGGCGGTCATTTATACCGACTTCGTCGAGGGGGACACGCTTAGACTTCGTCTCATGCAGAAAGGGTTCGGCAGCGAGAACATGAGCCGGATTTACATGCTGACCCCTTCCGATGGAAAGGAAGGGGTCATTCGGGCAGTGCTTGAAACCGTGTCAGAAGCAGGTCCCAACCCCTGTCCACCCCTGTATATAGGCATCGGCATCGGGGGCACCATGGAAATGGCCGGCATCCTGTCCAAGAAGGCGTTGTTCAGGAATCCCGGCCAAAGAAACCCCGACCCGGAGTACGGGAAACTAGAGGAATTCCTGCTTGGTGAGATCAACAGGCTGGGAATCGGCCCCGGGGGGTATGGGGGCAGCTGTACGGCCTTCGATGTATTCATTGAAACCTATCCCACCCATATCGCAGGACTGCCGGTGGGCATCACCCTGTGCTGCCATTCTCTTCGCCACGGGGAAGTGGTCCTATGATCCATATTTCCTCACCCTTCACCAACATCATCGAGACATTGAAACCCGGGGACATCATACGCATATCCGGTGTCCTCTATGTCGCCAGGGACGCCGCCCACAGGAGAATGGCGGAAACCCATCAAGGCGGGGGAGGGTTTCCTTTCGACATCAGGGGACAGGGCATATATTACGCAGGCCCCTGCCCGGAAAAACCCGGTCATGTCATCGGGTCCATCGGACCCACCACCAGCGGCAGGATGGATCCATACACCCCGTTGCTGCTGGACAACGGACTGAAGGTGATGATCGGAAAAGGCCTTCGGAGCCGGGAGGTCATCGAAAGCATGAAAAGGAACAGATGCGTGTATCTCGGGGCTGCGGGAGGGTGCGGGGCGTTGATTTCCAGGTCTGTCAAACACCAGGAAATCATTGCTTTCCCGGAATTGGGTCCGGAGGCGCTCAGGAAAATAACTGTTGAAGATTTCCCGGCTGTTGTTATAATAGATGCAAAAGGAAAAAGCCTTTACGAACGCCGGGGAGGATGATATGACCGATAAAATACAGATGATGACGCCGCTTGTCGAGATGGATGGGGATGAGATGACCAGGATCATCTGGTCCATGATCAAGGAGAAACTGCTCAAGCCCTTCATTGACCTCAAAACGGAATACTATGACCTTGGCCTTGCACACCGGGAAGCGACGAAAGACCAGGTGACCAGGGATGCCGCCATGGCCATCAAAAAATACGGGGTGGGGGTAAAATGCGCCACCATCACGCCAAATGCCGACCGTGTCGCCGAATACAACCTGACGCAGATGTGGAAAAGCCCCAACGGCACCATCCGTTCCATCCTTGACGGAACGGTCTTCCGGGAACCCATCCTTGTCAATAACATCCATCCCTTTGTAAAATCATGGGAGAAACCCATCGTCATCGCCAGGCATGCCTATGGCGATGTATATTCCGGTGTTGAGATCAAGGTGGAGGGCCCCGGAGAGGCCGAGCTCATCTTTACATCGGAAAACGGTTCCGTGACCAGAAAGCAGATTCATGTTTTTGAAGGAAACGGGATTCTACAAGCCATGCACAACACCGATGAATCAATCTCCGGCTTTGCACGCTCTTGTTTTAATTATGCACTGGACAAAAAATTGGATCTTTGGTTTGCCACGAAGGACACCATATCGAAAACCTACGACCACAGGTTCAAGGATATTTTCAATGATATTTATGAAAATGAATATAAATTTGCCTTCAACAAGGACGGCATCGAATATTTCTACACCCTCATCGATGATGTGGTGGCCCGCATTATCAAGGGAAAGGGCGGCATGCTCTGGGCATGCAAGAACTACGATGGGGATGTGATGTCAGACATGGTGGCAAACGCTTTCGGCAGCCTTGCCATGATGACAAGCGTCCTGGTTTCACCGGAAGGACACTTTGAATATGAAGCTGCCCATGGAACGGTGCAGCGGCATTACTACAACCATCTGAAGGGAGAAGCCACTTCGACGAATTCCATGGCATCCATTTTCGCATGGACGGGTGCCCTTCACAAAAGGGCGCAGTTGGACGGTTTGGCTGAGCTGGAGACATTTGCCGCGCATCTGGAAAAAACATGCTTGAACCTGATAGAATCGGGTAAAATGACAAAAGACCTTGCGCTGTTGTGCGAGAACGGGAAAGCCGAGGTCCTGAATACCGAAGAATTCATTGATGCGGTAAAAAACAATATCAGACAGGAGGAATCATGAAATGGGAAAAGTGAACAAGGAGATGGTCATCCAGGATGTCCTGAAAATGGACCCGGACAGTGCGAAGGTGTTCTTCAAGAACGGCATGCATTGTATCGGCTGTCCTTCTGCTTCAGGGGAAAGCATAGCAGAGGCATGCACAGTACACGGACTGGATGCAGACAAGCTCGTTGATGAGCTGAACCAGCATTTTGAGGAATAAAAAGACCCATCAGGGTCTTTTTATTTCCATGGCCCGATATAGCTTCAATAAAATTTACTCAATAAAATGATTTGAGGTTCCATGATGCAGAATGTTTCCATCGTGAAGTGCGGCGCATATGAAGAAAACATGGTTTTGGAGTCTGTGAAGCAATCTTTTGATAATCTGGGGGGAGCGGAAAAGTTCATCAAGAGGGGAATGAAGGTCGCACTCAAGCCCAATCTCCTGATGCCAAGTTCCCCGGATTCATGTGCAGTGACCCACCCGCTGGTGACTTGCGCCATCGGAAGGATTGTCAGGGAACATGGCGGGATCCCCATGGTGGTGGAAAGCCCCGGGGGACCGTACAATGTTGCCATCCAGAAAATACTGTATAAAAAATGCGGTCTCACAGACTTGTGCAAAAAATATGGGATTCAGCTGAACCTGGACATGTCCGTCAGGGAAATCTCCTTTGCCACTGACAGGGGAAGAAGAAGGCTTAAGGTCCTTGCGCCACTTGCCGAAGCGGACCTGGTCATCAACATATGCAAGATGAAAACCCACGGGATGATGGTGTTCACAGGCGGGGTCAAGAACATGTTCGGCTCCGTTGCTGGCACGGAAAAGGCCGTCTATCATCTCAATTGCAGGGATTATGATTCCTTTGCCAATGAACTCATCGACATTTACCACGCCATTTCCCCGGCGTTGACCTTCATGGACGCCATCAAGGCAATGGAGGGGAAGGGACCATCCGCGGGAACTCCGAAGCACATGGGGCTCCTTCTGGCCTCTGAAAATGCCTTTGCATTGGACAGTGCGGCCCATGACATCATCGGCATCAGCAAGGAAGAGTCCTATGTCATGAAGAACGCCAGGCTGAGGGGCATTGACCTGGACTATTCTGAATCCGGGGAAACGGTCAGGGATGTGGCTGTCCTTGATTTTGACGTGCCATATATCAGGAAAGGACTTCGCTTAACGAAGAACCCGGCCATCTCGCGATTCCTGAAAAACTATAAATCAACCCTGCTGGTGGATCAGCTCGGGGCTGATGACCTGGCGGTCGAGCAGGATGTTGGCGAAGATGATCATGATCAGGGCCTTGGTCTGCAGCAGCCAGCCGATGGTGCGGGCCTGGCCCGGTG
>JAWOHX010000057.1:0-6858 GCA_046484975.1 Clostridia bacterium | reverse complement strand
GGGATGATGTAGATCACCTCGTGCTTGACCAATTGACCGGCCAGATGCTGTCGGTGCAACTCGGGCCCGGTATGCTCGGGCAGGTCTATGACGGCCTGCAGAACCCGCTCGAGGCGCTGGCCGTGGGGAAGGAACAGAGGCTCCTGGTGGAGATCCTCAGGGCAGCCAACGGGCTCACCAGCATAGATACGCTACGGAGGCTCACCAGGAAGTGTGATTTCGTCAGGCTGGAGGAGCTGACTGCCCGGACAGGCCTGGAGGGGTTGATTTATTCTGTCTGCAACAGGAAGGATCTGGCCGGGCTGTTCCCGGAGGGATACACAGGGCTCCTTCTCAAAAAAGCCGGGCTTGCGGCCATCCGGAACAGCTTCATCCGGGAAAATGCCATGGAGGTGATTGCAACGCTGGAGAAGCAAGGCATCCGGTGCATCACATTAAAAGGAATAGAGGTCCTGGAAAGGCTCTACGGGGACGATATGCTCCGAAATGCCATTGACCTGGACATCCTGGTGGAACCAGACCAGTTCACAAAGGCGGCAGGTATCCTATACAGCCTTGGGTACATCAATCCGGAGTATGCGGGACTAAAAAGAGAATATGACCTGGAAAGCGGACGGGAGGAGGACATCCCCGTTGAACTTACCTTTGCCAGGGAAGCCATCCCGTATCCATATATCGTGGACCTTCATTCAGAGCTGGTGGGGTTCAAGAAGGGTTCACTTCTACGTGAAATATTTCCAGTGGCAGGCTTTGACTGGCATGGGAATGCCATGTCGCTGTCACTGGAAGGCAGAGAGGTCCATTGCCTTGTTCCTGAGATGGAATTCCTGTTCATGGTGTTCCATTTTTCCATGCATCATTCCTTCATGAGCATGAAATGGTTGTCTGACCTGTGCCGGATGGTGATGAGATACCAGGAGGAAATGGACTGGGAATGGATCCGAGGGTCAGTGCGGAATCCGAACCTTTCGAAGCTGGTTGCCATCTGTCTGCACATGGCAGGGGAATACACCAGCATTCGCTCCTTCGGTGGGCACACGGCTGAAAGTTTCCATGGGAAGCGGATATACCAGGGGTTTTACAAAAGGATGCTGTTCTTTCCCCGGCAAAGCACCAAGGCAAAGGTCTATGACAAACTAGTTAAGGTCATGCTGCCTGCGTCCTTGAAAGACCGCCTGCGTGTCCTTTCATACTTCCTGTTCCAGCGCAATGCCATGTCCCACCGCATCAATGGCAGGCAGGGACAGAAAACGGATCTTCTGCAGCCTTTCAAGCTGCTGGCTTATTCCATCAAGCACAGGTGGGGGAAATAAAGACAAAGTTGCCGTCACAGGAAAAACCACTTGAAAAGACTTGCATGCAGGAGGCTTTACAGTGCCTTGGTCTTCACTTGGTTGCGTCCTGCCAGTTTGGCTTCGTACATGGCTGAATCGGCCTTTTCCAGCAGATCGATGAAACTGCCCTGAGGCTTAGGAATGGTGGAGGCCACGCCCACACTGATGGTGACATAGGGGGAGGCATGGGAAAACCCGTGGACAATATGGAGGGATTCCACGGTGTTTCTGGCCCGTTCCCCGGCATCCCGGGCTTTTTCCTCGTGAGTGTCCGGAAGGATGATCACAAACTCCTCGCCCCCATACCGTGCCACAAAATCCGTTGAACGGACAAAGGCATTGGACAGGGCCCTGGCAATTGTCTTGAGGCATTCATCTCCTGAAAGATGACCATAATTATCGTTGAACAGCTTGAAATTATCAATATCCAGCATAATCACCGTTATGGGGCGGCCTTCCCGGGTTGCCCGTTTCCACTCGGCTTCCATCACCATATTAAACTGGCGGCGGTTGAAGATGCCAGTGAGACCGTCCCGCTGGGAAAGACTTTCCAGCAGATCGGTTTTTTTCTTCAGTTCCAGATGGGTCCTTATCCGGGCTCCTACGATGGGAAGGGAAAAAGGCTTGGTGATATAGTCCACCGCGCCTGCATCCAGTCCCTGGGCTTCGTCTTCTTCTGCATTTTTTGCCGTGATGAAAATAATGGGAATATGGGCGGCTCCCGGATCCCCCTTGATCCTGCGGCATACCTCATACCCATCCATGTCGGACATCAGAATGTCCAAAAGAATGATGTCCGGGGGTGAAAAGGCAATTTTTTTCAGGGCGGTCTGGCCGTCGGTGGCCACAATCACCTCATATTTGTCCTGAAGGAACTCTCCGAGCACCATCAGATTTGATGGGGTGTCATCCACCAACAGGATGGTGGGGCGTTTGTTTTCCGTAATCAACATTATTCTTCCTCCGGTAAGTGATTTTTTATTTCTTTCAGCAAGGATTGGGCTTCATCGAATTCAAATGCCTGGATAAGGGCGTGCATGGTTTTCCATTTTTCCGGCAGGGAGTAGGTTTCCAGGAAAGGTTCGATGCGACGGAAAACTTCCAGGGAACGATAGCTTCCCCGATCCAGTAAATCTTCCAGTTCCAGGACTCCCTGCTGGAGTGTCAACAGGGAAGGGACCGGAGCACCAGGGGAATCGATTGCCTGTTCCGTGGAAGGCAGGACAGTGAAAAGATAAGACAGCTGCCCCAGCAGGGGAGAAAAATCAGGTGAATCCTCCTGACTCAGCCTGGCTTCCATCCAGGCAGCGGTTTCCTGGAGGATAAATGCTCCGATTACCCCAGCTTCTCCTTTCAAGGTATGTAACAGACGGCGAAGTTCACCGGCATCTGCAGAAGAACGGGCACGATCCAGTGTTTCTGCAAAGCTCCCGTATGTTTTCCTGAAGGAGTGAACCAAGCGGTCATACAGGGATTCATTCCCGTTGAGTCGGTTAAGAGCGGCTTTTTTGTCCAGCAGGAGAGAATCAGAAGAAGTTGATGTGGGTTGCGTAGGCAAAGAACTGGTTTCGGCCAGGAGCCATTTGTCCAGCATGGCAAGGAGCTTGCGGTAATCGATGGGTTTGCTCAGGTAGTCATTCATGCCGGCTGCCAGACATATTTCCCGGTCTCCCCGGATGGCATGGGCGGTCAGAGCGATGACAGGCACTCCATCCAGCCTTTTATGGTTCCGTAACATCCGGGTGGCCTCCAGCCCATCCAGGATGGGCATCTGAACATCCATGAAAATGATGTCAAACGGACTGTCCAGGGCTATATCCACAGCCTCCGCTCCATTGTTGACCACATGGATGTCCATCTGGGTTTCTTCCATCAGGCTTAAGAACACCTGCTGATTGATCAGGCTGTCTTCTGCCAGAAGAAGGCGTTTGCCCCGGAAACGGGCCAGGGACTCAGCCTGGGCCGGGGTGGCAGGAGCAACTGATGGGGATCCGGACAGCTCGAGAATGGTGTTATAGATCAACGATTCATTGACCGGCTTGTTGAGATAGCTGGAGATGCCTGCCTGGTTGGCCTGTCGCATCACTTCATTCCGGCTGTAGGCTGTCACCATAATAATCATGGGAAGATGCTGCATCTTCAATTGTTTCCGGATGATCTGGCTGGTTTCCACCCCGTTCATGCCGGGCATCTTCCAATCCATCAGGACAAAGGCATAGGGGTCCTTGCCGTCCTCCTGAAGGAGCAGGTCAATGGCTTCCTGGCCGGAAGAGGCCGTATCCACCCGAAGGCCGAAGGAATGGAGCATTTCCCCCAGTATTTCCCGGGATGTGTTGCTGTCATCCACGATCAGAACCCGGGCATTTTTCAGGGATTCTCCCATCACAGGCAGCGAAGGGGTCTTCGGGAGTTCTCCGGGACGGAATCTGGCGGTAAAGAAGAAGGTGCTGCCCTTTCCAGGGACGGATTCCACCCAGATGTCTCCTTTCATCATCTTCACCAGGGTTTTAGTGATGGTCAGACCCAGGCCGGTTCCCCCGAATCGCCGGGTCGTGGATCCGTCCGCCTGGATAAACGGTTGAAACAAATTCATTTGCTGTTCCGGAGTGATGCCAATGCCGGTGTCCCGGACAGAAAATTGAAGAAGGGGGGCTTTCTTTTTGCTGTTTGGGTGTTTGGCGACTTTGAGAACCACTTCCCCCTCCTCGGTGAACTTCACTGCATTGCCCAGCAGGTTGGTGAGCACTTGTTCCAGTCGGTAGGAATCCCCCTTCAGATGACGGGGGACATCCTTGTCCAGGGAAAGATAGATTTCCACTCCTTTGGCGGCAGCGGAATCCGTCAGAAGGGTAACGACATTGTTGAGGACATCGGGAAGAATGAAGTCTGCTTCTTCCAACTCCAGCTTTCCGGCTTCGATCTTGGAAAAATCCAGGATGTCATTGATTGTATGTAACAGAGTGTTGGAAGCTGTTTGGATTTTTTTCAGATAATCCCGCTGCCGAGGCTGGGATGCATCCCGGAGACAGAGGTCGGTAAACCCGATGATGGCATTCAGGGGAGTGCGGATCTCGTGGCTCATGTTGGCCAGAAATTCGCTTTTGGCTTCATTGGCGGCATCGGCTTTTTCTCTGGCCTCCAGAAGTTCCTCCTCGATCCGCTGCCGGAGAATGGCTGTGGCCAGCAGGCTGCCTAAAATCTGCAGCATCTGAGTCTTGTCCTCGGCTTTTTCCGGGGGCGATGTCAGTTCATATCCGAAATAGCCAAGAAGAAGCTCATTCTGCACCACGGGAAGATACAGCAGGGAATGGATGCGCTGCCGGAGTAGTTCCTCTTTTTCCCTGGCGGCTGATTCGGGAAGCGCCTGGACCTCCGGAACATACAGCATATGGTGTTCTTTTGCCACAGAACCTAAGAAAGGTATGTCTTCCAGGGCACGGATCTGATCCTTGGGTATCAGGGAATTGACCCCTTCCCTGCACCATTCCTTCACGTTGTTCACATGAGTCAGCTGGGGGGAGAAGAGCAGCAGGGCCAAACGATCCACGGCTAAAAACTCCCCGGCTTTTTCCAACAGATTATCAATGACCTGATCCATGTCATTGGCAGGGGTCCGTAGGAATTCTGCGGAAAAATGAGCCGCCAAAGACTGGAACTCGGATTTTCGCTGAATCTCCAGTTCCAGCTCTTTCTGGGGGGTGATGTCCGTTTCGGATCCTCTGAAACCATTCTTGCAGGGAATCCCGGAACTCAATACCCAGATGATCTTACCATCTTTGGTGACGAGGCGGTTTTCAAAATTTTGCAGAGTGATTCCCTCCCGGAGGATCTGCAGGCCGACTTCCTGGATGGCTTCCCGATCTTCCGGAGGGCAGATGTCATAAATTGTCTTTTTCCCCACCAGTTCCTCAGGGGTGTAACCCAATACAGTGGTGACCCCGGAACTGCAGTATATGAACATCCCGTTTTCATCCACTTCCCAGATATATGTGCGGCTCTGCTCCGCCAGCTGTGCAAACCGTTCCTGGCTTTCCTTCAGTTCATTGTTGAGAGCTTTTTGCTGGGTGATATCAATGCTGTGCTCGATGATCCTGACCACTTTCCCGGTTTCATCCAACAAGGGATGGGCGTGGATTTCCACATCGATCCGCTGCCCGTCCTTGGTGTAATGGACATGCTCTACCCGGCAGGGTTTTCCGGTGGCAATGACCTGCTCCATAGGACAGGGATGTTCATCGGATGTACAGGGAGATTCACTCTGATGAGATACTTCATAGCAGTATTTGCCCACACTATCCTGAGTGCTATAGGCTTCATTTGCGATTTCCACTTGATATGTCCGTGCATTGATGACGGCAAAAGGATGGGCAAGGGCATTGATGGTTGATAGTAGAAACGCTTCGCTTTCTTCAACCTGACGCTGCCGGGCATATTCTTCCGTGACGTCCCGGAAGACCAGAACCGCACCCAGCACGTTGCCGGAGGCATCACGTATCGGAGCGCAACTGTCGGCGATGAGGTGTTCCTGTCCGTCCCGGGACAACAGCAGGGTATGGTTGGACAAACCAAGGATGATTCCCTCCCGGATGCTTCTGAACACCGGGTTTTCCGCCGGCTTACGGGTATGTTCCTGGACGATGACAAACACATCGGTCAGGGGGGTTCCCCGTGCGGCTTCCCAGGACCAGCCGGTGAGTGTTTCCGCCACTTTGTTGAGGGAAACCACCAATCCTTCCGGATTGCAGGTAATGACCCCGTCTCCGATGGACAAAAGGGTGGCAGCCAGCCGGCCTTCGCTTTCCTGAAGGGCCAGGGCATGCTTCCGGCTTTTCTTGTTGATGTGAATCGTCAGGGCCAGAAGTAACAACAGCACCAGAAAAGCCAGCAATGACCCCAGTAGCCAATAGGAGTACTGTTCAACGATGGTCTTCAGAGAAAAATATCCATACATCTCATACGGTGGCAGCTGTAGCTCCTGGAGGGCTTCATGCACAGATTGATAACTCCGGGGGATGGTAAAGCCACCGATTCCTGCCGCCTGCCAGGCAGGATGGTTCTGTTCCAGGGCTATGAGAAAACCGGCCAGATCGTGGGCCAGTTGGTCCGGGGTGTGGGCTAATTTGGAAATTGCCCATTCCGGATAAAGCCTGGTGGAACGGTACAGGGGAAACTCCAGGATGAATGGTTGCTGGTTGAGTATTTTAAAGTCTTCCATGCGGATGAGTCCCTGGAGTTCCATCTGTTCCAGGGTGCCTGTCCTCACACAGCCGGCATCTCCCTGGCCTTCCAGGACAGCCAGAACCACAGCCTGATCGGTGCCGGCAAACTGGAGAGAAGAAAAGTCCTTGGGAACGGTAAGGCCATTTTCCTTGATTTCCCGCCAGGCCATCTGCCAGCCTGAAAAAGAATTTTCATCCACCCCGATGAAGGACTTGTTTTTCAAATCCTTCAGGGATTGCAAATCGGTGCGGCCGGACCGGGCAAAAATGACGGAACTGCAGAGGGAATAGGGATCGTCAAGGTG
>JAWOHX010000093.1:0-11354 GCA_046484975.1 Clostridia bacterium | reverse complement strand
CCACCGATCCCATCGGGCCGGGGGAAGGCCTGTTCACCACGGATTTCTATCGCAATTGCCACAGGGTCCTGAATGACAGGGGAATCCTCATCAACCAGCATGAAAGCCCTTTTTATGAGGCCTATCAGAAAGAAATGAAAAGGGCCCGGGGAAAAATAAAATCTGTTTTTCCCATTGCGAAAGTCTAGGGGTTCCATGTCCCCACATATCCGTCAGGATTCTGGCTTTTTGGCTTTGCGTCCAAGGAACTTGACCCGCTGAAAGACCACCGGCTGGAGGAATGGCTGGATTTTGGCCTGGATACCCGTTATTACAACGCGGATCTGCACCAGGCGGCTTTTCATCTGCCCACTTATGCAAAGGAGTTGTTGGATTGATATGAGTGAATGCATGTTCATCGGATGTGACAAAACACTGGAGCAAGCAGACATCGTGGTATTCGGGGCTCCTTTCGACGGAACGGTCTCTTTCCGGCCGGGTACCCGCTTCGCACCAGCCTCCATACGTCAGGATTCCATGGGGCTTGAATCCTACAGCCCCTACCTTGACCTGGATCTTTCGGAAGATGCCAGTGTTCACGACAGCGGGGACCTCTTTTTTCCCTTGGGGAACACGGAGAAGACATTGGACATCATTCACCGGAAAACAAAAGAGATTCTGGCTCTTGGCAAAAAACCCTTCATGGTGGGAGGGGAGCATCTGGTCACCCTTCCTGCGGTGAAGGCCATCCACGAGAAATACAGGGACCTTTGCCTGATCCATTTCGACGCCCATGCCGACCTGCGGCCGAGTTTCGCCGGGGAGCTTATGTCCCACGCCACTGTGATTCACCGGATATGGGAGTTTCTGGGAGACGGGCGCATTTACCAGTTCGGAATCCGCTCCGGAATGAAAAGTGAGTTCCAACGGGCGGAAAAAGGGCATGTCTACACCGAAAAGTTCACTTTGTCCACCGTAGAGGCCGTCGCTCTTCGGTTGAAAGACCTGCCGGTCTATGTCACCCTGGACATCGATGTCCTGGATCCCGGAGTGGTCCCCGGAACAGGCACCCCGGAACCCGGGGGTGTTTCCTTTCAGGAGCTTCACCAGGCGCTGCTCTCCCTGAAGGGCCTGAATATCGTCGGAGGGGATCTGGTGGAGCTCTCTCCTCATTATGATGCATCCGGGACTTCCACCGCAGCCGCCTGTAAACTGATGCGGGAATTTCTCCTGGTCATGGGATGATTACCCGGCCCTCGAGCCTTTATTGTTTACAATTTATTCACTTTTGCCTATTTTTTCTCTGATATAATGATTTTAATTCAGTTCAGGAGAAAATATATGAGTGAATATTTCAGCATTCCCCATAAAATCATCGATAATATGGAAAAGGTCATCATCGGAAAACGGGGTGCCATCGAACTTGTGGTAATCTCCCTTCTTGCCCAGGGCCATATCCTGATTGAGGATGTCCCCGGAATCGGAAAGACCAGCATGGTTTCCGCATTGGCCAAATCCCTGGGTTTGAAATTCAAAAGGATCCAGTTTACACCGGACATCCTGCCTTCCGACATCACCGGATTTTCCATGTACAACCGGAATACCGGTGAATTTGAATACAGGCCTGGAAACATCATGAGCAACATCATTCTGGCAGATGAAATCAACCGCACATCACCCAAGACCCAGGCCAGCATGCTGGAGGTCATGGAAGAATACCAGGTCACAGTGGACGGAAGAACCTATGGCCTTCCAGAGCCTTTCATGGTTTTGGCCACCCAGAACCCCATCGAATACATCGGGACATATCCCCTTCCCGAGGCCCAGTTGGACCGGTTCCTGATGCGGATTTCCATCGGATACCCGTCCATCGAGGATGAAATCAAGATCATATCCAGGAATCGGGAGAAAAATCCACTGGATGACCTTGCCCAGGTCGCTGACCGGAAGAACATCTTCGACATGCAGACCCAGGTTAAAAAAGTTCAGATCAAGGATACCCTGACCGCCTATATCGTGAACATCATCACCAAGACCAGAAAGCATGAGCATGTCTCTTTGGGATGCAGTCCAAGGGCATCCCTTTTCCTGGCCAAAGCCTCCCAGGCGCTTGCATTCATGGAGGAAAGGGATTATGTCACCCCCGATGACATCCAAAAGGTTGCAGTCCCTGTATTGTCCCACCGGATCATCCTCCACCAGGAAGCCCGGATCAAGGACATCAAGCCTGAAAGCATCATTGAAGAGATCATTGAAATGACAAAAACCCCAATCAGGAAGCCCAAATGAAAAAGAGCAGGATCACTTACGAACTTATTTTGTTCGGGTCCTTGTTCTTCGTATATTACCACGGCGGCGTGGTTCCCTGGACCCTGTTCTATTTTGTCCTGTTCCTTCCAGTCATCTCCTTGATTCATCTTATCGTCACCTATTATTCCTTTCGTTGGAAGGAGGCCATCAATCAGGGCCAATATTACAAAGGAGAGACCATCGAGTACAAGTGGAAGGTGGAAAACGACATCCATCTCCCTTATCCGTACATCGAGATGTTCATCTATACACCAGACATGTTTCTCATGGGAAAACAGGAAAAAATCACCCTTTCCTACCTGCAGGCTTATGACTCATATGTGTCCTACAAGACCAAATGCAGGTACCGGGGCCGTTATTCCATCGGCATCACGAAAATCATATTCTATGATTTCCTTTTCCTGTTCAAGCTGACCCACAACAACAACCAGCTCAGCAGCATTCTGGTATATCCACAGATCAAGAAGCTGCTTGACTACCCCGGGGAAAGCCGGGCATTTTCCGATGTGAAGGTTTCCTTCTACAACCGGCACCGGGGAGACGAGTCCCTTCTCAATGTCAGGGAATATGTGGTAGGGGACAGCCCGAAAGCCATCCACTGGAAGTTGACCTCCAAACTGGATAAGGTCATGGTCATTGACAAGGAGACCACCCTGGACAACCATGTGGTGATCATCCTGGATCTGAAAAGGCAATCCATGAGTTATGAGAGGCGAATCATCTATGAAGACACCATCATTGAGAAGGCCGTTTCCCTGGCCCATCATTTCCTGACACGGAACATCCCTGTGGACCTATTGTACAACCATGAAGGGTCTCGTCTGTGGCACGGGTATACGTCCTATGATTTCGATGATGTGTTCAAGATCCTTGCGGAGATTCCCTTCGACGAGACCATCGGCGTGGAAAATTCCATGGACATCGTGTTTGAAAGCGAATACACAAACAATGCCGTATATGTGCTTTCCATCGATGTCAACAAAGACCTGTACCGATCCATACTGAAACTGAACACCACCGGCCATTTTGTCAGCCTGTACTACTGCAATCCGGACACCCGGTCCATGGATGACAATTTCAAGGAGGTTTTGATGAAATACGGAATCAGAAGCCAGCGGCTGGAACCCGGAGATGATTGATTGATGGAAAAAGACAGACAAAACAGAATCCCCCTTTTCTTCCTGAGTGTTTTGCTTGCATATTCCACAAGCCTTTCCGTCCTGTCCTATTATGAGATCGGATACATGGATTCCGCAGGCCTGGTGGGAACCCTCCTGCTTTCACTGTTTCTGGTCTTACTCTGGAACATTGCCGTAAAAACCTGGAAAACCCTTGCTGTATCAGCGGCGTTGATTGCAGGGACCGTCTTACTGGCCTGGCCCATGTATAAAAATGCATATATGATTGAAGAATCCTTTTTCCCACAAATCATTGCCTTTTTCTCCAATCTGTTCAGCTTTTTTGTCCATTGGAGCCGCAGCATCCTGTATCCGGAGTTGTTCCGCTTCTGGACCGTTTTCGCCGTAGTGGCACTGTTTTCTCTTCTCATGGTTCTTTTTCTCCTGAAATGGCGCAGCATCTATGTGGTTTTTCTTGTAACCGTATCCATCATCGTGTCCCAATGGGTGGCGTCCAGGGAAGTGGTGCTTTTTTCCTTCTACATCACCCTGGTCTGCCTGTTCCTGCTGTACATCCATGACACGGGCATTGTCTTTCAAAAAATCCAGAAGGATACGGGAAAGCGGATCAACTTCAGTGAACTGTCATTGTTCGTCATCCCCATCCTGACCGTCCTGTTGATTGTCATCATGCTGGTTCCCAAAAGCGATTTGCCCATCCAATGGCCCTGGCTTGACAATAAGGTCAATGAATGGAACCGGCGGATGGGCTTCTATGATTATGAAAGATATGAGTATTTCACCTACCAGATGACTGCATATCGGGGAGACTCGGGTACCCTGGGTGGGGAAATCACCCCCAGCCGAATCCATCTGCTTGATGTATATGCCCCCGGCAACGTATACCTGCGGGGCGCTTCCTGGAATGCATACACCGGCACGTCCTGGAAGAATGACCAGGTCCTTCCGGAAGAGTCCTATGTCCTGTCCAAGAATGCAGGACAGCTGAATCTCGACCTGTTTTTGGACAACCAGATCATCATGGAACTCCACCGCTTTCTGGAGTACCGGGAACATCCGGATCCTGAGGACGCCTATGAACAGGCTGTTTATTACAAAGAAATGAAGGACATCATCAACCTGGACTACCATCCGGGGGACATCCTTTCCTCAGAAACCCCTCTTTTCCCATGGTACACGGTGGACACCATCGGCATTCACTACCGGGGACTGGAGACAAAGACCATTTTCAGTCCTTTGTACGGGCTGATCCAGGATGCATCACCGGATCTTTTCATCGATGCCGCGCATATCATCAACAGCGATGTGATGATCCGTCGTAGCACCCGTTTCGACATCAGGTATCTCAACATCAATACCCGAGGCCATGACTTCATCACTTTGTTGAAAGACAGCCGGCAGGACTTGTATTTCGACCTGTACCAGAAATTGTATGAGTTGGGGACAAAGGATGTGTTTGTCACCTATTCCATGAGGCAGGAAGTCGTAAAAATTCAGCGGCTTCTGGAACAGGTGAAACAGGAGGAATTGCTGGCAAACAGCCTGTACACCGGACTACCGGACACCCTGCCCGCCAGGGTCCGGGACCTGTCCAGGGAAATCACACGGTTGCAGGTCAGCGATTACGACAAGGTGAAGGCCATCGAGGATTTTTTAAAGCAGAATTATCTCTACACCCTTTCTCCCGATGACACTCCGGAAGGCAGGGACTTTGTGGATTATTTCCTGTTTGACATCAAAAATGGCTATTGTACCTATTATGCCACGGCCATGGCCGTTCTGGTGCGGGGCATCGGTCTTCCCGCCAGATATGTGGAAGGTTTCGTATTGCCCTTCTCTCCGGTGGCCTTTGGCCAATATCAGGTCACGGGAAAACAGGCCCATGCATGGACTGAGGTATATTTCGAAGGGGTTGGCTGGGTCCCGTTTGAGCCGACACCCCCCTTCTCTTCTCTGTTGGACCTTAGGAGCAACCTTGTGGACCTGGATCCGGATGATATGATGGACGATGATTTTGACGATTATTTCGAGGATTACTACAGCGGATTCTTTCCACGGACGGACACGGGCCCCATCTTCATCCTTCCCGAGGATTCCGAGGAGAAGCCATCCGCGGGAAACATTCTCCTGATTCTTTTCGGTTCCGCTTTCATCCTGATCCTGTCGGTGAATTTAACCATCTTTGCTGTCCGGAGCTTCCGCTTCAAAAAGGTCCGGAATAAGGAAAGCTTCCGTCGTAATTACCTGATCCTGTTTCGGATGTTCAATGCCATGGGCTATACGTATACAAAAAACCAGACATTGCTCCGATATGCCAAAGGAATCGACAAGGTTTTTTCATTCAAGAATGTGGAGTTTTCAGAAATAACCATGATATATTACAAGATCCTGTACGGCGACCAGGAAATTGATTCCACGGACATCGAGAAATGGAGTATCTTTGTCAAGGAGTTCTCCCCACTCATAAGGGAGATCATGGGTTTCTGGCAGATCATATGGAACCGCATTCTGTTCCCAAGGTTCTAGGTGCGGATGTCCCTTTGCAACAGAAAAATCCCCCGCTTTAAATCCGGCGGGGGATTCCATGGAAATAATTTAAGGGGGGGCAAAAATTATTCTAAATTTTAGACGTGGATTTTGGGGAAAAGTTCCTTCTTTTTTTATTTTTTGTTGTATATTAAATATAGACTGGAACCGGAAGGGATAAAACCATGAAAAAGGCTCTCATATATGGCGCAGGCAACATTGGCCGGGGTTTTATCGGCCAGTTGTTCCATGAATCCGGGTATGCCACCTGCTTCGTGGATGTGAACCCCCTGATTGTTGGTGAAATCAACCTCCGTGGGGAATACCCGGTCAAAATAGTATCCAGTGACAGCCGGTATGAGGTAACGGTCAGGAACATCCGGGCTGTCAACGGGAAAGATACAGACATCACTGCCTCCGAGGTGGCGAATTGTGAAATCCTGGCCACTGCTGTTGGGGTCAATGCCCTTCCCCACATCGCAGAAAGCCTAAGCCTGGGAATCCTGTTGCGCCGTGAAAACGAAATGCCTCCCCTGAACATCCTGTTGTGCGAGAACATGATGGATTGTTCCGGGTTTCTCCGTGGCCTTGTACTGCAGCGGCTGGGGAAATCCCTGGAGAGCTATCTGAACAGCCATGTGGGTTTCGTGGAAGCCTCCATCGGCAGAATGGTTCCTGTCATGACACAGGACATGCAGGAAGGAAACCCGCTGAGAATCTGGGTGGAGCCATACAGCAGTCTTCCTGTGGACAAAGACGGTTTCAGGGGAACCATCCCGGGAATCCTCCACATGGAACCCTTTTCCCCTTTCTCCTTCTATATCAAGCGAAAACTCTACATCCATAATATGGGGCATGCCTTCTGTGCATACATGGGCCATTGGGAAGGCCATCAATATATCCACGAAGCCGTGGGGGACCGGGTCATTCATGCCGCCGTGGCAAATGCCATGGAAGACTGCGCCAGCGCCCTCATCCAAGAATACGGAATTCCAAAAGCCCCGCTTCAGGAACACATTGCGGACCTTCTAAGGCGTTTCGGAAACAAGGCTCTGGGAGATACCGTGGAGCGGGTGGCCAGGGAACCGGAAAGGAAGCTAAAGCCCAGTGACCGGTTGACCGGAGCGGCCCTGTACTGCCTTTCCATGAGCATTCCAACCGGGAACATTTCCCGGGGGATTGCATACGGGTTGCGTTACCTGTCCTCGGAAAAACCCGCGGAGGAACTGGTGAAAGAGTACTGCATGCTGGAAGATGGCCATCCCGTGTTCGTGGAAGTGGTCAGGGAGTACAACGAAATGGGGAATTGGCCAAAGCATTGATTACCATACGAATGGGGTAGCCGTTGACAAGGAAGCATATGTCCAGGCCTTCGAAAGGCTTCACCACGGAGGGCTCAACCAGATAGCCGTCCTTCCATCCGGGACTTAAGGGAGAGATGCCCAGGAGGTCCTCTATGATGACCGGGATGGGTGCGCTCGCCCAGGGGTGGCAGAGGCTGGTGTTCCATTTGTATTCCTTGCCCCAGACCTCAAAGCATGTGGATGCCCCTTCCCGGACCATGTTGTACCAGGAAAAATCGTCCTCAGAGGAAATAAGGTCGTAGACCAGCTCATATTCCTTGTGCCTGGCCAATGCCTTTAGAAGGAAATAAGCCATGTAGACCCCGCAGTTCAGCCGTTTTTTCCGGATGAACCTGATGATTTCCCCAATGCTTTCTTCGGGGGCGATGCCATAATACAGCGGAAGGATATTGGAATGCAAGGCGCAATGCGAGCTTTCCATCGTGTCTTTGAACAGCTTCCGTTCTGGATCATAGAAGGCCTCCAGATAGGCTTTTTTCAAGGACTCCACCCTGTCACAGGCGGGTTTTTCCAAAATGGCGTAAATCTCATTCATGTTCATATGGGCGCCGATGTGAAATGCGTTCACCACGTTGTGGGTGCCGGTGGTCTTTCCTGTTCCCAGGTCGTAGTCGTATCCATCTGAAAAATCATAGGGGTTCCTGGGCCAGTCCACCAGATGGAGCTCACTGGTCATGTCATACAGGAGTCCCTGTCTCTCATATGCCCTGTAACTTTCCATCATGGTTTCGCAATGGGGCAACATCTCCTCCAGGAATTCCTTGTCCCCGGTATGCTTGTAATATATCAGCAGGTTCAGCGGGAACTGAAAGGAGTAGTCCACCAGGGAATTGAAATAGTGGTTGAGGCAGGTGGTCTGGATGGTGGGCAGATAGTATGTGGAGATTCCGAACCCTCGAAGAGCTCTTTTGTAGACCGAAGCATCCCCCGTCAGGTAAAAATGGCTCTGGGCAGAGATTGTCATATCCCCCAGGTACAAGCCCTTTTCCCGGGTGGGACAATCCAGATACGCCTCCTGGGTACCTGTTCTCACTCCATTCTTGCATATCGCCCAGATGTCGTTGAGCTTTTTGTTTCCAGCCCGGAACCAGGTGCCCTCCTCCTCGAAAGGGTGGTTCCTGGCGATAAGCCGTACATTCCGGATCCTCACGCCGGGCGGGGTGATGATTTCCGCGAATCGGAAAGCCATGTAATCGAAAAATTCCGGATGTTCGCCCTTCTTTCCCGAAAGGTTGTATTTCTGCTTGTAAAAACAATTGCAGCGCATGTCATACCGGGCCCGTCCGTTTTCATCCAATTCCTCAGCGCAACGCACTTCTATCTCCTCGCCTTTGCGTCCCTCTGCTTCAAAAGACACGGTGCCTGCATACTCGCATCCAAAATCGTAGAGGATGGTGCCCTCCCCGAGTTTTTGTTCCGTCACGGGAAGCACATCATAGAAGGCAAGGGCTTTGGATTCCTGCCGGTAAAAAATGTGGTCATTGTTTTCCTTGATGCTGGCGTTTTTCCAGAAGTCGTCTTCAAACCCGGCTTTACACCAGTCCTCATCCCACTCGTTGGCGTCGAAATCCTCCAGATACTGGGTTCGGTAGCCTGTGATCCCGGCATCCCTGTAGGCCCTGGATTCCATGACCTTTGTCTTTTCCCCGGTATACGCAATCAGGCTCCCATCCTGCCGTATCTCTCCAATGAACCCCAACCGGAAGTCCCCGCTGGGCCACACCCGGTTCAGTTCCCCCTGATAATAGACATGGGCTCCAACCACGTTTTCCCCTTGATGAAGATGTGGCGTAATGTCCATCTCGTTACAGTCGTACCGGAAATGGTAGCAGGGAACAGGCCCCATTTGCAGAAAATGGCCGTTCACATATACCTTGGCGATGTCATCCGCGGAATATAGCAGGCGAACTTGTCCCTTCCCGTCCCAGAAAAATTTCATCCGGTACAGGAAATGCGCGTTCCGCAATTCCATCGGATGCAGGGGATTGTCCTGGCACAGGATTTCCTTTCCCCGCAGGTCCAGGGGTTCTAAGGCGAAGAATCTCTCCGGAGTGACCCATTTTGCTTTCTCAAACATAATACTCTCCTTACATGAAAAGGACCAGGCTGACAGCCATCACCGCCATTCCTCCCACCAACCCCATGATGGAAAGGTGGTGTCTCCCATATTCCCTTGCGGTGGGAAGCAGCTGGTCGAAGGAAATAAACACCATGATGCCTCCAATCAAGGCAAAGACAATCCCAAACATGGTATCATTCATGAACTGGGAAAGCAGAAGGAACCCGATGATGGCACCGACTGGTTCGGCAAGCCCTGACAGGAATGAATACAGGAAAGCCTTTTTCCGGCTTCCGGTGGCGTGGTAGATGGGCACAGAGACTGCAATGCCTTCGGGGATGTTGTGGATGGCCACCGCCACGGCGATGCCGATTCCCAGGGCCGGATCCTTCATGGTGGCCATGAAGGTGGCGAATCCCTCGGGGAAGTTATGAAAGGCCACCGCCAGTGCCATGAATATGCCTGTCCGCAGCAGCTTGCTGTTTTTCAATGTTTCATCCACGGCCTCATTGACCTGCTCCACGGTCCGCACCTCGTGGGGATTCTCAAAAGTGGGGATGGCCTTGTCGATGAGGGCCGTCATTAAGATCCCTGCGAAGAATGCAATGATCCCGATCCAGGTACCGGTCCTTTGGCTGTACTCGCCCGACAGGGATTCAATGGCCTTTGGTAAAATCTCAACAAAGGAAATGTAGATCATCACCCCGGCGGAAAACCCCAGGGCGACGGACAGGAAATTCTTGTTGGTCTTCTTGGTGAAAAAGGCAATGGCGCCTCCGATGCCGGTGGATAATCCGGCAAAGAGGGTAAGCAGAAATGCCGGGAGAATGTTCGCATTGTCCATTGTATACCTCCGTCAATAAAATATTTCACAGATCTTTTCCGCAGCCCATTCGAGAAGCGGTGGGTTTTCCTTGGAAAAGTAGGTCAGAACGGTGAATTTGTCCGACATGGTGTGTCCAAGCAGGATGCTTTCCTTCAACAGTTCCCTGGAGATGCCCAGATGAAGGGGCGAGGTGGCACATCCTGCCTCCTGCATGGATTGTTTGATTTTCCCGCTGTCCAGTTTCATGACCTCAACGGGAAAATATTTCTCCAGCAGCTCATACAGATGGCAGATGACCAGGGTTCCCACCCCCACTGCATTCCCATGGAGGGGATGCTCCACCCCCCTCCTGATGCAGTCCACGTCCCAGTAGTGGACGACATGGTGCTCGGCTCCCGAAGCCGGCCGTGTGTTCCCGTTCAGCCCCATGGCCATCCCGGAAAGAATCAATGCTTCCATCAGTCCAAGCACTGCCTCCTCTTCCCGTTTCCTGATGGCCCCGGCTTGCTTTTCGCATTGGAAAACCGCCTGTTGAACAAGTGTTACGATTGTTTCACAATAATGTTCCTGTTTGTATTTTCTTGCGAAATCCCATTCCCTGAGGGCATTGTATTTCCCGATGACATCCCCGAACCCCGCCGTGATCATCTCCCCGGGGGCGTTTCTCAATATGTTCGTGTCCGCGAAAATGCCTGCAGGTAACTGCCCCGTCAGACTTTTCTTCACATGGTTGATGATCAGGGAAGAAGTCATTGAAGCATATCCGTCCATGGAAGGCGCCGTGGCATACACCATGTATTCTTTCCCGGTACGGTAGCTGGCCTGCCGGGTGAGGTCATTGACCACCCCTGAGCCCACGGCCACAAAAAAATCGATGTCCGGGTCCATGTTCACCATCAGTTCCCCCAGGGTGCAATCATCGGGAACCACGTCATTTCCATTCCTGGAAGGGATGACATGGAGGGATGTCTTCGCCACGCATGACATCTTTTCCTTGAAATCTTCCCCGGCAATCTTTCTGGTGTTCTCATCGCACAGGACCATTGCATGGGCTTTTGTTTTTCCCAAGGCAAAGGATGAGGCCTTGCCCAGGCAATTTTTATCCAGTGCAATCTCCTGGATGTCCAGCTGGTGCCTTTTCCCACAGCTGC
>JAWOHX010000063.1:0-32884 GCA_046484975.1 Clostridia bacterium | reverse complement strand
GACCATGGGCATCTGCCACCTGTTGCCAGGAGACCCGGTGGAAAAGAAACAGGAGGTGGACGGATGAACACCATGGGATATGACTTCAAGGACGTCTTCATTCCCGCCGGAACGCTGTCCTTCGCCTTTCGGGTGTCTTGCGAGGACACGGTCTATGGCCCCCATCCGGAGCATCTTTCCATGGAACGCAGCGGGAACAGGACGGTCTGCAGGGCCGGCATGCTCACGGGGGCCGGGGGGCAGATCTCCCGGGAAGGGAGCTTTGAGATCCACATCGAGGAGAAGAAGGACAGGATAACCCTGTGGGCAAAGGCATGCCACGGGAGCAAAAAATGCCTGCGGATGCTTGTTTTGGTGAAAGGGATGGACATCCGGGAGATGGAGTTCGATTCCGTGAACGTAAACAGGCTGACATACGCAAAAGGGCGCGGGACGCCCCGGATCAGTTATCCCGGAAGGACCCCTATGATGCCACTGGTGTTCATCCATGGGAACGATGGGAAAAGATGGTTTGCCTTGTCCAAGGATGCAAAAATCCGGCAGAAGGTTTTCTGTGCCCAGCCTGACCCCATCAGCGGGGAACCCCTGCTGTTGCTCACCCACAGCGAGGACGCAAGATTCATCACCAACACCCTGGAGATGCCGGAATGGCATTTCGGAGTGGATTTCGAAAGCAAGAGCATTGTGTCGGAGCACCTGGAAGACTTGAGAACCAATCACGGGCTGGAGTACTACCGGGACCGCAGGAAGCCGGTATGGGTGGACGACATACGGCTGGTGGCCCTTTTCCATGGGACCCACTGGACGGGGCATGTCTTTTCCACCTTCCTGCAGATGGAGGAGATGGCGGAATGGGTCTGCCGGAGAATGGATGCCGGGCAGGTGCTGTTTTTCCTCCCCGCCTGGGACGGGGACTATTACCGGACCTATCCTTATCATGAACCTGCTGAAAGGATGGGAGGCGCGGAAGGATTGCTGCGCCTTGTCAAAACCTGCCACCGCCTGGGTGCCAGGATCATTCCCATGCTGGGAGGACCAAACCTTGCCGTGACGACATTCCTGGAGGAACACGACATGATGGACGCCGTCCTGAAGACGGCGGCCGGCCACCCGAAGGTCCAGGACTGGGTGGACTGGAACAACGACCTGGTGCGGGAGGCAGAGGGATACATCATGAATTTCGGACATCCCCGCTATCTGCGGCACATGGTGGACTCCTCCTCGGCCCTCGTGGACAGATATGGTTTCGACGGCATATTCCTGGACGGGGCCATCCGTTGGGAAAATGCCCCTGACCACTCCCCATATGAAGGGTTGAAGGCATGGTCCTCAGAGATGCGGGAAAAACATCCGGACATCCTCCTGATGGGAGAGGACGGATATGACGCACAGTGGGGCCTTTTCGACATGTTCGGCACCTTCGAATGCCCCCTCGGCCTGGAAAACGGCTTTCTGGCATATTCCCGGATGGCCCATTACCTCGCCTATCCCGGCCCTGATGGCAGCTGCGGGATCCATGAGCAGGCCTGGAATCCGGAAGGCGTCAAAAAAGCCATCCCCGGATATACCATTCCCACCATGTCCTTCACCAGGAACGGGTTTTTAAACCACAAGGCCGAACTGGAAGAACAGCTGAAGCGAGCCACTGAATGGAGAATGGACGCATATGAGAAATGAGGGGACCATCGGGAAGGGCGACAGGGCCATCCTGCGGGACCTGGCCCAAGCCTACAGGGGATTCACCCTCCTGCCGGAACAGAAACAGACCGCTGAGGCCTGGAAGGACCTCAACGACCTGCATCCTCTCCGGCCGATGGTATATATTTTCCAGATTCCCTGGCATGAGATGGACGTAAACGGGGAACTTGCCCTGCGGACAAGCCATCCCCTGGCCAGAAAGATGGAGGAGCACCTGCGCAGGAGCATCTACCAGTTCACCCACATGCGGGGGGACATGGTGCTCCCCGATGTCCTGTATTCCCCCCTGTCCATGACGGGGACGAGTTTCGGCATCCGGGAGGAGGCCGAATATGCCAGAACGGACGAAGGCAATCCCGTGTGTTCCCGGCATTTTCATATCCAGATCCAATGCATGGAGGATGTGGGGAAAATATCAATGCCCCATGTCAAAGTGGACTGGGAGCAGAGCAAACGGGATGAGCAAGCCCTTTCGGATGCCCTGGGCGGGATCCTGGAGGTTCGGATGCGGGGAACCTCAGCATCCGTCTGCAATGCCTGGGACGAGCTCATCCGCTATACCGGTGTCACCGAGGGCCTGACCGCCCTTCACGAGAACCCGGAGCTGGTTCATGCCGCCATATCCAGGATGACAAAAGCCTACATGGAAAGGATCCGGCAATGGGAGGAACTGGGGGCCCTGGCATCCAACAACGGGCCTTTCCTGGCGGGCAACGGGGGCTACGGATTCACCCGCCAGCTGCCCGGGGGCATGGAAAAGACCCTGGGAACCAGGACCATGGAAATGTGGGGGGGCGCCATGTCCCAGATTTTCTCCGATGTCTCACCAGCCATGCACGACACCTTCGCCCTGCATTACGAGAAACAGTTCATGGAACTGTTCGGACTGAACTATTACGGTTGCTGCGAACCCCTCCACGGCAAGATGGAGGTGGTGAAAAAAATACCAAGGCTCCGGAAGATCTCCATGAGCCCCTGGGCGGACCCGGGCAAGGGCGCCATGCAGATGAAGGGGGATCATGTCTTCTCATACAAGCCTTCCCCGAGCCTTCTGGCCATGGACGTGTTCAGCCCGGAGGAATGCAGGGAGGAAATCCGAAGGGTCCTATGGCATGCAAAGGAACATAACTGCCCGGTTGAGGTGATTTTGAAGGACATCAGCACGGTGCGCTACGAGCCAAGAAGGCTCTGGGAATGGGCGGACATGGCCATGGAGGCTGTCCGGGAGCAATCATAAAAGAAAGAGGGAAAGAAAGATGCATTCATTTAAAATCTTCGCAGGCTGCACGGGAAGGAATTTCGCAGAGGAGATATGCAGGCACCTGGGGGTGGAACTGGGCAGGTCCTCGGGCTTTTGTTTTTCCGAGGGCAACACCTATGTGAAAATAGAGGAAACCGTCCGGAACATGGACATCTACCTGGTCCAGTCCATCGCCATGAGGCCCAACGACGAGTTCACCGAGATTTTGTTCTGGATCGACGCCTTCAAGCGGGCCAGCGCCCGCTCCGTCACGGTGATCCTCCCATATTTCGGATATGCCAAGGGGGACAAAAAGGACGAGGCCAGGGTATCCATCCGGGCCAGGGTGTGTGCGGACTGCATGGAGGTCACCGGTGCGGACCGGGTGGTGACCATGGACCTGCACAGTCCCCAGATCCAGGGTTTTTTCAAGATACCGGTGGACAACCTGCTGGCCATCTCCTCCCTGTGCGAGCATATCGGGACCATCAGCACCGGGGACATGGTGGTGGTCTCCCCTGATTCGGGGTATGCCAGGACCGCGCGGATGTATGGGAAATATCTGAACCGGCCAATCGCCATCGGGGACAAGGTGCGCACCAGCCATGACGAGACCGCCATCATCATGGACATCATCGGGGAAGTGAAAGGAAAGGACGCGCTGATCGTGGACGATTTCACCAACTCAGGGGGCACCCTGGTGGATCTGGCCTGCAAGTTGAAGGACAGAGGCGTGAAAAGAATCTACTGCGCCCTTTCCCACATCCTGCTCAACGAGGCGGGGGTCGCCAGGATCGAGGCCAGCCCCATCGAGCTCCTGGTCAGCACGGACACCGTGGACAACCCCTATGTGGGCAAGAGCGGAAAAATCAAGATCGTCTCGGTGACCTCCCTGTTTGCTAAGGTAATCCAATGCATCGAGAACAATGAGTCTGTCAGCAGCCTGTTCGAAATTTACAACCAGTGAAAAAATTATTCCTGATCTGTTGACACGGAGGAGATGGGAGGATATAATGTGACATAGGTGTCATATGACAGGCGTGTCATACGAAAAGGAGGGGATTCCCATACCCAAGCAGACCTTTCACAACCTCCCCGCTGAAAAGAAGGACAAGATCATCCGGGCTGCCCTGGAGGAGTTCACGGAAAGGACGTTCACCGAGGCAAGCATCGCCTGCATTGTCCGTGCATCCGGCATCCCCCGGGGAAGTTTCTACCAGTACTTCGATGACAAGATGGACCTCTACAAGCATCTGTTCACGCTGGTTTCCGAGGAGAAGATGGCATACTTCAAGGATGTCTTCGACATGGCAGGGGAGACAGGGTTCTTCGGGACCTACAGCCGGATCATGGAGGCAGGCCTCCGTTTCAACATGGACAATCCCGGTTATGGGAAGCTGGGGATGAACTTCTTCGCGGAGACCAGTGAGTTCAAGAAGGCAGTCTCCGGGGAAAAAATGGAGGATGCGGCGGGAATCTTCCGCCATCTCCTGGGCTGTGGCATGGAAAAAGGGGAGATCCGCAGGGACATCGACCTGGACCTGTGGGCATACCTGATCTGCCAGCTTCAGTTCTCCATCGGCGAGTATTGCATGGGGAAAGACTGCGGCATGGACGATGTCGTTTTGAAAATACAGGAAATGCTGGACGTACTCAAACACGGACTGTCAATGCAAGGAGGAGAAACATGATCACTGTTGAGAATCTGTACCATTCCTACAAAGCAAAGGAAGAATATGCGGTGAAGGACATCAGCTTTCACGTGTCCGAAGGAGAGGTGCTGGGCTTTCTGGGCCCCAGCGGGGCGGGGAAATCCACCACACAGAACGTGCTGACGGGACTGCTGACCCTTCAGAAGGGCAATGCCGTCATCGCGGGCGTTGATGTGAGAAAACCCACGAAGGAGCTGTACAACAGCATTGGTGTTTCCTTTGAAAGCCCCAACCTGTACGGGAAACTGACGGGTTACGAGAACCTGGACTTCCACAGGAAACTGTATGACGTGGAGACCGAGGATCCCCTTGACCTGCTGAGGATGGTGGGGCTGTACGACGATGCAAGGAAAAAAGCCCAGGCCTATTCCAGGGGCATGAAACACCGCCTGGTGTTTGCCCGGAGCATGCTCAACCGGCCTAAAATCTGGTTTTTGGACGAACCCACCACCGGCCTGGACCCCACCACCGCCAACTCCATCAAGAACATCATCAAGGAAAAGAACAAGGCGGGGACCACCATTTTCCTCACCACCCACAACATGCATGTGGCGGATGAGCTCTGCCACAGGGTGGCCTTCATCAACGAAGGCAAGCTCCTCCTGGTGGATTCCCCCAGGAACCTTAAGTTGAAATACGGCCAGAAGAGCGTTGACGTGGAGTACACCACCAAAGAGGGATTGAAGAAGGCCGAGCTTTCCCTGGAAGACGAAAAAGACAGGCACACCCTCAACGACCTCATCACCGGGGGACAGGTGGAAATGATGCACACAAAGGAAGCCACCCTGGAGGAAATCTTCATCAAGGTGACGGGCAGGGGGCTGGTATGATGAAAATATGGGCATGCGTGGTCAAGGACATCAAGATGGCCTTCAAGAACTACTACATCTATTTCACCCTGGGGTTCGCGGTGGTCTTCGTGCTCCTCGCCGCCTTCGTCATCCCCGCGGAGGACAGCGCCCGGGGAAGCTTTGTGCTGTTCATTGAAGACAATGCCAGCCTGGGCGGACTGCTGGACAATCTGTCCGGGGACATGCAGGATGCGAAAGTCGTCTCCTCGCTGGAGGAGATGAAGGCCGTCATGGAGGGGGACCGCACCGCCGTCGGCCTGCATTTGGCCATGGGCGACGACGGGAAACTGGCCTTCAACTTCCTGCTCCAGGGCTATGAGAGCGAACAGATGAGGAATATCATCCGGACGGGGGTGGAGGCGAACTACGCCAGGGCCATGGGGGCCGAGGTGCAGGTGGAAATGGTCACACTGGCACCAATGGCTGAAAAGATCCCCGGCAACCTGGCCTTCCTCCCGATTTTCCTGGTCATGGAATCGGCCTTCATGGGTTTCTTCATGGCTGCGGCCTATCTGTTCATTGACAAGGAGGAGGGCACCATCAAGGCCTTTGCGGTGACCCCGGGCAAGGTCTGGGAGTACCTGCTGAGCAAGGTGATCGTTTTCATGCTGTTCGGATGGGCCTCCGGTTTCATCGTGACCCTGGCCCTGATGGGGACGGGTGTGAACTATCTGCAGTTCGCCATCATGCTCATGGTATACAGCATCGTGGGAACAATGCTTGGGCTGATCCTGGCAAGCTTCTTCAAAAGCATCAACAGCGCCATGATCTGGATCATCCTTGCCATGGTGATCCTGTCATTCTCCGTCGTCTCATATTTTGCCCCGGCGTTCTCCCCGTGGTACATCCGCATCCTTCCCACCTACTACATGCTGAACGGATTCAAGGATGTGCTCTTTGGAACCGGAACCAACCCGGGCATCGCCGCCAATATCCTGGCGTACGCCCTGCTGTCGCTGGTCTTGTTCTTCGTGGCTGAGAGGCTGCAGAGGAACAAGCTGGCCCATTGAGGAGGACACGATGATGAAAAAGATATTCGCCGTCGCAGGAAGGGACCTGAAGAGCGGGCTGCGGGATGCCATCATCCTGTACGCCCTCCTGTTCCCTGTCGTTGCAGCAGTCATCCTGCGGTTCTTCATCCCGGCGGCCAGCTCGGTGAGCATCCGGTTCATCGCCACGGATGAGACGCCACCGGCCCTGGTCTCCTTCCTGGAGGACTACGGGAAAGTGGAACAGGTGAAGGACCGGGAGGCCCTGGACAAAAGGGTGATGCAGAACGATGATGTGGTTGGCATATCCCCGGGGGAGGAGGGCTACCGGATCGTGCTGGAGGGCAATGAGCCCGAAGGCTTCGGGGAATTGGCATCAGCCATCCTCCTCTCCTATGAGAACCCGGGCATGCCATTGCCCGTGACGGTGGGCTTCGACGACATCGGATGGTTCCTGTCCCCCATGTCCCAGTACGGAGCCACCCTGCTGATTGTGATGCTTGCCTTCCTGACGGGGATCCTCATTGCTTTCAACGTGGTGGAGGACAAGCAGTTCAACACCCTGAGCGCCATCAATGTAACCCCCATTTCCAAGTTCCAGTATGTGGCGGGAAAAAGCCTGTTGGGTTTCGTGATCCCGCTGATGCAGGCCTATGTGGTCCTGTGGATCCTGGATGTCTTCTATGTCAACAAAGGGATGGTGGTGGTGATGGTCTTTGCCAGCTGTTTCATCGGGGTGATCCTGGGGTTCCTCAACGGCGTCTCCAACAAGGACACCATGTCCGCCGTCAGCAGCATGAAAGCCACCATGTTCCCCTTGCTCCTGGGAATGCTGGGTGGGATTTTCCTGAATGAGAAGTGGCATTTCCTTCTCTACTGGAACCCCTTTTACTGGTCATACAACGCCATTGACAAGATGGTGAAAATGACCGCCACATGGGGGGACATCCTCATCAGTTCCGGGGCGATTCTTCTCATCACCGCCCTGGTTTTCCTCGCGATTCGGAAAAAAATCATGAGGGGACTGGCATGACAGGAAACATCACAGGCAGTTATGACTTCATCGCTGTGGGAGGTGGCCCTTCCGGGGTTGCAGCAGCGGTAAGCGCTGCAAGGCGGGGATTGCGGACGGCCCTGGTGGAGAAGAGCGGATGTCTTGGAGGCATGGCAACTGCAGGGGGTGTCCATCATCTCCTGGGCGGGCTTCTTTATGACGAATCCTCCAGAAGATACCGCTACAACGTGGGAGGGCTCTTCAGGGAAATTTCCGATACCCTCATCCAACGGGGCAAGGCGGTGGATCCCCATACCATTGACCGCAGCCGCAACCCCATGGGATGGTTCCCCTCCCTGGCGGCAGGCATCGCCTTCGACCCGGAGGAAATGAAATGCCTGCTGGACACATTGTGCCTGGAAGCGGGAGTGGATGTGTATCTTCTGACCCAGGCCGTGGATGCCATCCTGGAGAAAAACCACATCAGGGGGCTGACGGCAGTCAACAAGAGCGGTCTGTTTGGCATGGAGGCCCCTTTTTACGGGGATTTCACCGGGGACGGGGACCTGGCCTTTTGGACCGGTTGCTCCATGGTTTTGGGTGACAAGGATGGGGGGATGGCTCCAGCCAGCCTGGGAATGTGCGTGGAGCATGTGGATGGAGAGGCAATGCTTTCATACATTGAAAACAACAACGAGCCCCGATTCCGCAGCTTGATCGCTTCACTGCGGAGGCAGGGAATCTGGAGATTCCCCTTTGATGTTTTCATCTGCATCCGGCTGGACAAGGCGGATGTCTATATGATCAACACCCTCCGCCAGGTAGGCATCGACGGCACCTGCGGGGATTCACTCACCCGGGGGATGATGGAGGGAAGGCGGGACAACATGGAATTGTTCCATATTATGAAGGACCACTTTCCCGGGTTCTCAGACGCCCGCATCCGTTCCATCTCCCAGGATCCTGGGATTCGGGAAACCCGCAGAATCCAAGGGGAATATGTGTTGCGGGTGGAAGATGTAACATCCGGTGAGGAAGTCCCGGACTGCGTGGCCCTGTCTTCCTACGGCTGGGACCTTCCAGATCCCAAGCGGCCCAGCCATCAACCCATGGAAGGCAGGGGTGGGGAAATAAAGGGAGGGCTGGTTCGAATCCCCTATCGGGCGCTTGTGCCAAGACCGGTGGAAAACCTGGTGATGGCAGGCAGGTGCATCAGTGTGGAGAGAGATGTCCTGGGACCCGTCCGGGTGATGGGGCCATGCATGGGAACCGGACAGGCCGCCGGGCTGGCCACTTTGCTGGCCTTCAGGCACGATATCCCCTACAGGGAAGTGGACGCCGGTGAACTGGCGTATGAGCTGGACCTGGACGGGTGCATACGATTCATGGGAAAGGAGGGATGACAATGGAATGGTACTGGTGGGTATTGATTTTCGTGGGCGTCGTTGCAATCGGTTACCTGAAGATCAAGGTCTTCAACAAGATGAAGGAAAACAGCGCCCGGAAGAAAGAAAAGGAAGAAGAACAGGAAGACTAAAAAGTCCGGTGAGCCGGACTTTCTTTTATCATTCCAACCCACTTTCCATCCTGATGCCACCGGACCCGGTGGAAAGAGGTTATAAAAACCACGGGTTTCGGATATAATGGAAACAGGAGGCCAGGATGGCTGAAACAACTCGGAACGACTATCATTACAGGACACTGGACGGACTCAGGGGGGCCAGGGCATGCCGGACATCCGGTGGAGGGGCCCTGTTTGGCATGTGCGTCCCGAATGAGGGGCCTTCCACGGACATGGAACAAGAGACCGCATGGTCCGTGCGGGGAATCCGGCTGGAGGGAATGACCGTGTCCGTGGCTTTTGAGACACCACCATCCAAAAATCCAGCCCATATCCAGTATATTGACGAGGAGACAACCATATGGACAGAACACGGAGACTGCAATGCCAGGGTCTGCATCCTCGAGGAAAACCGCTTGATCACCCATGATACCGGTATGAAGATCCTTCAGGCATGCCTTGTCTCCAAAAGGCACCTGCTTGTGGTGCGTTCCCGGGGGAGGAGGACGGAAGCCCTGGCCTATGACTGGCTGGAATTCAGGGAAAAAGGCTTTTCCTCCCAACCTGTTTCTGTCATTCCAGACGCATCGGATTTTTCCATGCTTGAGAAGGAGGACGGCAGGACCTGGATGGCCTACCAGTCCTTTGAAGGCGTTTGGCGCATCATCCTTGAGGAAAGGTCCCCGGACCTGGATGTCCTTGAAAGGCACATCATCGGGGATGCCCGGAAATACAACCTGGCCCCGCACCTTTCCGCCGAAGGAAACACCATGCATGTCTGCTACCGCCAGGACAACCCGTGGGGAAGAAAGGACCATACCTTCACGAGGGAAAGCAGGATCAGGCTGTGCAGGCTGGGGGGAGATGGCGTGTTGTCCGACGAGGAGATCCCCCTTCCCGGGGAGATGGACCAGAAACTTGCCTTTTCTCCGGTGGCAATCCACCAGAAGGACCAGACCCGGGTGATCTACCGGTATTTCAGGGGGATCATGAAATCCTCCTTCAACGAACTGATCAACGACTGGGGATGGCAGTTGTTCCAGAGCATCAGGCATCGGGATGGCTCCTGGACCCGGCCTGAGGTTTTTTCCTACGACATCAGCTACAGCGATGACATCCCCTGTTTCGTGGACCTGGGGGGAGGGACCAATGCCTTTCTGTACGGAAGCCTCGGTTTCGATGTGAACCGGGAAAAAACCTATGGATACCGCTACCAGCTGGGCTGCACCAGGGAAGCGGTCCCCGGGAAACCCTATGCGGTCCCTGTGAAGGGGCCCCGGGATTTTGGAGGGAAAATCCTCCCCACGGACAAAAAAAGCATATACTCGCATGGATACCACTGCTATTTTGGCGATCTCCACCGGCATTCTTACCTGTCGAAATGCATGCCCGAGTTCGATGGAACTCCCACGGAACACATGAAATATGCCGCCGTCGCCGAAGGCTATGATTTCTACGCCCTCACCGACCATGCATATCAGGTCAGCCCGCGGGAATGGAGATACCTCATGGATGTCTGCGATTCCTATGACCTGGCCGTGCCATATGGACTGGAAATCACCGATGATGGCCACTCGAACTTCTATGCTTCGGACCGGGAGGCCGCTTTGTACCTGTATCATGTGTTCAGCCGGACCAATCCCCTGGAGGAGGCATTCAACCGCTGCTCAAAGGATGGCTTCGAGGGCAGAATCATTTCCATCCGGCATTTCCACGGGGACGGCCTGGCGTGGAAGCATCTGTATGACAAAACCCATCCCGCCCGCTGGGACATGCGTTTTGACCATGTCGTGGAAGCCGTCCAGACCAGGGGATACAGCAAAAATGCCGTCCATGGCATCCTGGACAACGGACTGCATGCGGGAATGACCGGCGGATCCGACCACAGCAGGCCCAAGGGGCATCCCAACGGGGGATATGGCATCTATGAGAAAGCCCTGACAGGGGTTTGGGCGGAGGAGATCTCCCGGGAGTCCCTTTTTGAAGCGCTCAAGGCAAGAAGGTGCTTTTCCACCAACGGGCCCCGGATGGCCGGACATATCCGGGTGAACGACAAGTTCATGGGCAGCAACGGAGTGAAAGGAATCAGCCGGTTCATCGAGATGGAAGGATTTTTCACCACACCGGTGAAAAAAATCCACCTGTTGAGGAACGGGGAAATCATTCGGGAGACCATGGGGGAGCGGGACAGCTTCGTGGACATGCATGAGGGTGACGCCTGGTACCAGGCCGTCATGGTCCAGGAGCCGGAGGAGGGATATGAGTATCCCGGCATCCTGCATACCAGCCCGGTATGGTGCAAGGGAGGGGAATGAAATGTCAAGAAGGGAAGATTTCCTGAGGGTACTGGAGCACAGGGAACCGGAGAACAATATCCTGGACTTAGGAGGGAACCCACTTTCCACCATGGAAGGGAAAAGCCCGGGATTGTTGCTAAAGCACCTGGGATACGAAGAGCCCGAGCCTGAATATCCGCTTTTCGGGAAGACCCGGAAGGTGGATGAGCGGATTCTGCGCGCCCTGGATATTGACACCAGGGCAGTGGGGACCATTCTCACCCCCGCCGATTCCCTGTTTGAGATTCTCAGTGAGACCGAGTATGTGGATGAATGGGGGATCCGGCGGACCTTCAACGGCATGTACTGGGACAATGTCAACTGTCCCCTGCGCAACACCACCCTGGAGGATCTGAAGGCTTTCCGGTGGCCCAACCCGGAAAGCGTGGACTTCGCCCTGCTGGAGGAATATGGGAAGAAGGCGGAGCACCTCTACTACAACACGGACTATGTAGTCTGTGGGGAGCACCCTGTCTACGGCATCTTTGAGCTGGGGTGCTGGATGTGCGGCTTTGACGATTTCCTCATGAAGATGGTCCTGGACCCGGACTATGTGCGGTGGTTCTTTGAAAAAGTGCTGGAATACCAGCTGAGGGTCATCGACATCTATTATGGCCGGATCGGCCGATATATCCACTACACCTCCTCGGGGGACGATTTCGCCACCCAGAGCAACCTGTTCATTTCCAGAACCATGTTCGATTCCCTCATCAAGCCATATTTCAAGGAACGGATCAAGCGCACCAGGGAACGGACGGATGCCGCCTTCCTGCACCATTCCTGCGGATGTGTCCACGATATCATCGAATCCCTCCTGGACTGCGGGGTGGAGATCCTCAATCCCATCCAGCCGGTCAATGAAAAAATGTCCCCGGCGCTGCTGAAACAGGAATTCGGGGACAGGATCGTCTTCCACGGCGGCCTGGACACCCAGTCGGTGCTGCCTTTCGGGAACAGGGAGACGGTGGAAAAGGCGGTCCATGGGCTCATGAAGGTGATGACAAGAAGCGGCGGCTACATCTTCGCCGCCGCCCACAACATCCAGGAGGACGTGCCACCGGAGAATGTGGTGGCCATGTTTGATGCGGCAAGGAAGTTCACTCGATGAAGACGGCGGAATACCAGTTCTGGGGTTCGCCCTTTTCCCGGAGGGTGCGGAGTGGAAGGTTGAATGGAGAGACGGTTTTGAACACATCAATGCCGACGCTGTGGAAGGCGGGCCTTGCCTTTTTGGGGTCCGTGCAGGACATCCCCCTGTGGCCCAGGCATTCTGCACAGACTGCGCAGTCGCTTAAGGAAAAACTGAAGGGGTATCCGTCGAAGAAGGATTGCCTTTCAATCTCAAAAGAAACATCCTGGGATGTTTTTTTGTCGGTGGAATGGATGATGATTCCCCAGCTGTACTTTTTCAGCACCTGCTCGTATTCCCAGGGCATCAGGGAACCCGGGCGGGAGGGGCAGGTGTGGCCCTTTCCCCAGTCACTGCATCCGTACATGCATTTTAAGATGGTCCGGGAGTCGAAGACGATGTCTTTGATCTGGAACCCCACCGCATGGTCGGCTCCCAGCCGGAGGGCCATGGCCACATAATGTGCCTGTGTGTTCATGTTCGTGGATCCTTTCTCATGCCGGAGGAGGCGCGTTTTGAATCAGGGGGGAGCTCTCCCTCTTGTAACTCTCCATGATCTCCAGGAACACATCCACCAGTTCGGGATCGAACTGGGTGCCTGCGCACCGCTTGATTTCCTCGATGGCCTCTTCGTGGCTTAAAGCATTCTTGTAGGGCCGCTGATGGGTGATGACATCGTATGCATCCACGATGCTGATGATCCGGGACAGCTTGGGGATGTCCTGCCCGGATAAACCATGGGGATATCCCGACCCGTCCCAACGCTCGTGGTGGTGCAGGATGTATGTGGCGATATTGGAAAGCTCCTTGGAGGTCTCGGCGATGGAGAACCCCTTTTCTGAATGGGTCTTCATGATGTCCCACTCATCATCGGAGAGCCGGGAAGGCTTCTCCAGGATGACATCGGGAATCCCGATCTTGCCCATGTCGTGCAACACGGAAAGAAGCCTCAGGTCGTCCGACTCGCTTTCGGAGAGGCCGATGGCCACGGCAATCTTCTCGGAGAAATCCTGCATCCGCTTGGCGTGTTCCTCGGTCTCGTGGCTTTTCTCGACAAGGGTTTTTTCCAGGGAGGCGATGATGGAGCTCCGGTTGCTCTTGTCTTCCAAAAGCTTGTGGCGGTACATCCGGTCCTCGGCTTCCTTGAGGACATCGGCGAGGGACTGGGACTCGTCGGTCTTTGAGGCACTGCCCAGGGCGATGCTGGGCTGTATGGGGAACGGATCCGATAGCCTGCAGGCTTCCAGGATCCTGGCCCGGATCTCCATGGCCGTATTCTCCGGGGTGCGGGGCAGGATGATGGCGAATTCATCCCCTCCCCATCTGGCGCAGATATCCTCTTTCCTGGTGACGGAACGGAAAATCTCTGCGATTCTCTTGAGGAGATTGTCCCCCTCCTGATGGCCGAAGATGTCATTGGTGATTTTCAGGCCGTTGCAGTCGCCGATGATCAGCGTGAGGGGATACTGGCGCCGGGTATCCAGCCGCTGCAGCTCCACTTCGAAGAATGCCCGGCTGTGGAGCCCGGTCAGGGAGTCATGGAAGGTCAGGTAGATGATCTCCTCCTCCCGTTTTTTCTTTTCCGTGATGTCGCTGAAGACATAGATGCTGCCATAATCCACGCCGCGGTCGTCCTGGATGGGGGAGGAACTTAAGGAAATGAACCGTTCCACCCCTTTCCTGGAACGCAGCACAGGGGTGTCCCTGTCGAAGACCATCAGGGAGGGGCCATCGTCCTCCTCCGGTTCTGACGTCTCCTCCGAAGGTTTGATCCTGCCCTTGACAAGGGTGAAGATTTCATGGAAGGGCTGTCCGATTACTTCCCCGTATTCGCAATCCAGCATCCGCAGGGCTTCAGTGTTGACCATCACGATCCGTTCCTCCATATCAGTGGCGATGACGGCGTCCCCGATGGAATGCAGGGTGATGCGCATTTTTTCCTCGCTGATCTTCAGCTGGTCCAATGCCTGTTTCCTGGCCAGGGCATTGACGAAGATCTCACCTGCCATTCGCAGGAGGTTGATGTCCTCCTCCAGCCATGCCCTCTTGGAGGATTCCTGGACGAAGCGGAAATCCCCCACTGTCTCGGTTCCCGTCAGGATGGGGATGGCAAAGGTGTCCTCGTTGGATTCCCGGGAAGCGCTGCCGTCTTTTTTGAGGATGCTGTGCCGGAACCCTTCCCCTGTTCTTGTACTTGCAAAAATCTGGATGTGGCTTTCCCGGGCTTCCAGGAAATTCCCGATGCGCTCCAGGCCGTTGACCAGTTCTCCGGCCAGGCTTTCCGGCCGGACGCTGATGAACGCGGTGGAGATGTCGGTGATGAGCTTTTCGATGGAGAGCCGGTGCTGAAGCGTCTGCTCCACCAGGCTGCGGTCTGTGATGTTTTCCAGGAACAGAAGCAATCCCAGGGAAAGCTCCTCCGGCCCCTGCAACGGAAAGACCGTCAGGTATGCATACACCCGGCTACCGGATTTGGTGATCAGCTCCAGGGGATGTTTGGACCCCGCTGTAACAGCATCCTGTTCTGCTATTTTTCTAAAAGCCCCCGTGTTTGCCTCATCCAGGAAATATTGGATCTGATGACGGGCGATGTCCCCGGTGGAATATCCCAGGAGATGGGAAAGGGAAGGACTGATGAAGAGGGTCTTTCCCGTCCCGGACACCATCCAGATATCCTTTCCAGCCATTTGGTCCAGGGATGGAAACATGGGGTGGGAAGAGTCTCCCTGGACAAGGGTAGCAAGGATGGACTGGGGGTTGCCGGCGCTTGTGAGGCGGAGGGTGTCCTGTCCAAAACCAGTTATGGTGATGCCGCCGCATGGCTTGACCCGGTAGAGGTCGGTGCTTTTCAGCCCCTGAAGGAGGAGATTGCCGATGTTTTTTTCTGCTTTTTCCCGGTCTTCCTCCACAAGGAGGTCCAATATGTTTTCAGGCTGGGGAAGGCTTCCCGGGAAATAGCCGAAAAAAGCCATCAGCGTGGAGTTGACAGCGACGATCCGGCCCGACAGGTCCGCAAGGGCGACGGCCTCCGGGATGGCGTGTGTCAGGATGTCGAAGCATTTCTCTGATAGTTCTTTACCGGTTCGCAGACCTTTTGCCTTGTCAGGGGAGGGTTGCTCCAGGAACGCCCCGAGGATTCTTTCAATGTTCGGGTCTGCATAAGGGGGAGGCGGTCCCTTTTTCCTGTAGGCGGGTTCCAGGGTCAGACGCTCTGCAAGGGTGTTGTATTCGGATAGGGTCCGGGCCTGCCGGGACAACAGGGCTTCCTTTTCTTTGAACAACCTGTCGGATTCCTCCTGTTTCCGGAGGATGCGATCCCCAGGCATGCCGAACACGAACCCGGAAAGGATTGGGACCAGAAGGACGGACAGGGCAATGGGATCCATGCCAGGGGGATGAAGAAGAAAGCCGGCAATCCCGGCGAACAGCCCCAGGGGGATCCCGGCCTTCAAACCAAAGGTGATTCCGGCGATGGCGATGGTGACGATGGAAAGCAGCGGGGATAGAGTACGTAAAACATCGGATCCAAGGATGAATACGAAGGAATGGAGAACCAACAGGAAAATGACGCAACCAAAAAACAGAATTCTTTTACCCAAGAGTTATTCCTCGTGTGATATCATTGGATAAAATTATATCCCATTGACAGGAAAAACACAATGCGATGTGATATAATTCCCTATATCAAAAAGAGGTGGGACAAATGGAAAAGAAACTGTATTCCGTGGTCATCCCTTTGTATAACGAAGAGGAAGTGGTGCAGGAATGCATCCTGCGGGTGCTCCGGGTGATGGAGGCCGTGGACGGGGATTATGAGATCATTTTTGTCAATGACGGGAGCTCCGACGCCACATCCGCCCTGGTCCGGGAGGCCTGCGGAAAAAACCACCGCATCCGGCTGATCGACTTTTCGAGGAATTTCGGCCATCAGACCGCCATCACCGCGGGCATGGACCATGCCGCCGGGGATGCGGTGATCGTGATGGATGCGGATCTCCAGGACCCGCCGGAGACCATTCCCCTGATGATTGAAAAATTCCTGGAGGGATACGACGTGGTGTACGCGGTGCGGACCAAAAGGGAGGGCGAGACGTTTTTCAAGAAACTCACCGCCCGCCTGTTCTACCGGTTCCTCAAGGCCATGTGCTCCATCGACATCCCCGTGGACACAGGCGATTTCAGGCTCCTGGGAAGACGTGTGGTGAATGTGATGAAAAACCTCACCGAACGGAACCGGTATGTCAGGGGCCTGGTGGCCTGGGTGGGCTTCAACCAGGCGAAGGTGGAATACACCCGGGAGAAGCGGTTCGCCGGGAAAACCAAGTACCCCCTCCGGAAGATGCTTCAATTGTCGGTGGACGGCATCACCTCCTTTTCCACAAAGCCCCTGAAACTCTCCATCAACATCGGAATCTTCATGGCCTTCGCCGGCTTTTTGTACGCTGTTTATGTGGTCATCATGCGGCTGGCAGGCAGCACGATGCAGACGGGCTGGGCCAGCACGGTGGTGCTCATCCTGGTGGTCGGGGGCATCCAGCTCATCATGCTGGGCATCATCGGGGAATACATCGCCAGGATCTTTGACGAAAGCAAGAACCGTCCCCTCTATATCATCAAGGACAAGGTCAACATGGGGGACAACACATGAGATACGCCTCCATCCACGTCCATGATTCCTACAGCGACGGCCTGGCCAGGTCTGGGGAATACGTCAACCATGCCATCCGCTTAAGAATGGAAACCCTGGGGTTCTCCGCCCATGTTCCCCTGCCCCTGGAGAACAGCTGGTCCATGCGGCTTGAAAACACAAAGGACTATGTGCATGACATCCTTGCTCTCAAGAAAAAAAGCAAGGGAACCCTTGATGTCCTCCTGGGCATGGAGATCGACCATGTGGAGGGCATGGACATATGGGAATACGCAGGCATCCCGGAGCTTCCCCTGGACTATTTCCTCGGTGCCGTGCACTATGTTTACTCCGAAAGCCTGGGGGAGCACTTCAGTGTGGATCCCGATGAGCAGGGATTCGTGTTCCTGCTGGAGAAAGGCTTCAACGGGGATATGGAAAAGCTGTACCGGACATATTACGAAGCCGTCCGGGGCATGATCAAAGCCTATGCGCCGCCGGTGGTGGCCCACCTGGACATCCTGCGGAAAAACAACAGGGGCCAGCGCTTCTTCCGGGAGGACGACCCCGGCTACCTGGAGGAGGTCCGCATGACCCTGGCCACGGCCTTACGGGCAGGCAGCCTCATCGAGGTGAACACCGGGGGGATGGCACGGGGCTACACCGATGAGCCATACCCGTCGAAGAACATCCTGATGATGTGCAGGGAAATGGGCCTGGGGGTGATGGTCAATTCCGACGCCCATTCCCCGGACGGCCTCACCCACGGGTACCCTGAGGTCTTTCGGCTCCTGGAAAAAGCAGGTTTCGAGGGACATCATGTGCTGGAGGACGGGGAATACAGGCTGCGGCGTTTCCAACCCGGCGGGGTTGGTGTATAATATCTTTTTACGAGCTGGAGGAAGAGCATTGAAGGTGACGACAGAGACCGTGGATTATGTGGCTGCCCTGGCGCGGCTTTCGTTCCATGGGGATGAAAAAGAAAAAATGGCCGCCCAGCTCCAGGGAATCCTTTCCTACATGGAAAAGCTGGACGCATTGGATACAGAGGCCGTCAAACCCCTGGAGCACCTGGAGAATGCTGTGAATGTGTTCCGGGAGGATGAGGTCAGGGATTCCTTTCCAAGGGAGGAAATCCTGAGGAACGCCCCCCGCAGGGACACCAGGGCGTTCAAGGTTCCTGGGATCATGGAATGACGGGGAAAAACATGGATATCGCGGGAATGGACATGACAACAGCCGGTTCGCTGCTGCGGGACAGAAAGATTTCCGTATCCGAGCTTGCCGGGGAGTATATCAAAAACATCAGGGAGAAGGACCCCTCCATCGGGGCTTATCTGCATGTCTGCGAAAGCAAAACCCGGGAGGACATCCAAAAGGCCCAGGACATGATCGACCGGGGGGAGGCATCCCCCCTCGCGGGCATCCCCTATGCCCTCAAGGACAACATCTGCACCCGGGGGATCGAAACCACCTGTGCATCGAGGATACTGAAGGGCTTTTTGCCCCCCTACAACGCCACCGTGGCCGACCGGCTGGATGCCGCAGGCGGCGTGCTCCTGGGAAAACTCAACATGGATGAATTCGCCATGGGGGGATCCACGGAGAACTCCGCCTTTGGCATCACCAGGAACCCCCATGACAAAAGCAGGGTTCCGGGAGGCTCCAGCGGGGGCTCGGCAGCCGCCGTGGCGGCCTCCATGGCCCTTTTCACCCTGGGATCCGATACCGGGGGATCCATCCGCCAGCCCGCCTCCTTCTGCGGGGTGACGGGGCTAAAACCCACATACGGGCGGGTCTCCCGATACGGACTGGTGGCTTTTGCCTCCTCCCTGGACCAGATCGGGCCCCTGGGGAAAACCGTCCGGGACTGTGCACTGGTGATGGAGGCCATCGCCGGACACGACCCCATGGATTCCACCAGCGCCGCCGGAAAGGATGCCTGCTTCACGGGGGAACTGGAACAGGGAATCAAGGGAATGCGCATCGCCGTCCCCAGGGAATACCTTGCCGAGGGGATCTCCCCCGGTGTCAGGGAGAAGGTCCTGGAGGGGCTGGACATGCTTGCCTCCATGGGAGCCGTGTGGGAGGAGGTGGAGCTGAAGCTCCATGACGCCGCCATATCCGCCTACTACATCATCTCCTCCGCAGAGGCCAGCTCCAACCTGGCCCGGTATGACGGGATCAAGTACGGCTTCCGGTCCGACAACGCCCGGGACCTGGCGGAGCTCTATTCCAAAACCCGGAACGAGGGCTTCGGGGAGGAAGTCAAGCGCCGGATCATGCTTGGCACCTATGTGCTCAGCTCCGGGTATTATGACGCATACTATATCAAGGCATTGAAGATACGCAGCCTCATCAAGGAGGAGTTCGATACGGTCTTAGGAAAATACGACCTCATCGCAGGCCCCACCACCCCCACCACGGCCTTTGGGATCGGGGAGAAGACGGGGAATCCTTTGGAGATGTACCTGGGGGATGTATACACGGTCTCGGTGAACATCGCCGGGCTGCCGGCCGTCTCCCTGCCCTGCGGAACCGACACCTCGGGCCTTCCCGTGGGCTTCCAGCTCATCGGCAGGGCCTTCGACGAAAAAACGTTGCTCCGATGCGCCCGGGCCCTGGAGAAGGCAAGGGAGGTGCTGCCATGAACTATCGGACGGTCATCGGCCTGGAGATCCATGTGGAGCTGGCCACCGCCACCAAGATGTTCTGTTCCTGCACCACCTTGTTCGGCGGGGAGGTCAACACCCATTGCTGCCCCGTCTGCACCGGGATGCCCGGCACCCTGCCGGTGATCAACAGGAAGGCGGTGGAGCTGGCGGTGAGGACCGGGCTTGCCTTGAACTGCCAGATCTCCTCCTTCTCAAAGATGGACCGGAAAAACTATTTCTACCCCGACCTGCCCAAGGCCTACCAGATCTCCCAGTACGACCTGCCCCTGTGCAGGGACGGCTATGTGGAGGTGGGAGAGCGGAAAATCGGCATCGAGCGCATCCACATGGAGGAGGATGCCGGAAAGCTCATCCATGACGGGGACGGGAAATCCTCTTCCATCGACTACAACCGGTGCGGGATCCCCTTGATCGAGATTGTCAGCAGGCCGGACATGTCCAATGCGGAAGAGGCCAGGGACTTTGTGGAAAAGGTCCGGACCATCCTCCAGTTCATCGGCGCCTCGGACTGCAGGATGCAGGAGGGTTCCCTCCGGGTGGACGTCAATCTCTCCGTGCGGCCTGTTGGACAGGAGTCACTGGGCATCCGCACTGAAATGAAGAATCTCAACTCCTTCCGTGCAATCGTCCGGGCCATCGAATCCGAGGAGAAGCGGCAGATCGAACTGTTGGAATCCGGAGGGGTTGTGATCCAGGAGACCCGGAGATGGGATGACGACAGGGGCATGAGTTTTTCCATGCGAAGCAAGGAGGAAGCCCATGACTACCGGTATTTCCCGGAGCCCGACCTGCTGCCCGTGGTCATTGCGCAGGAGGAGGTGCTCCGGATCAAGGACACCCTGCCGGAGCTTCCGCAGCAGCGCAAGGCCAGGTACATGGAACAACTCGGGCTCCCGGAATATGATGCGGGCCTTCTCACCGCCGACCTTGGCATCTCCGACTGGTTTGAATTAGTCACGGGGCTTGGGGCGGACCCAAAAACCGTGTCCAACTGGATCATGGGGGATTTGATGCGCATCCAGAATGAGAAGAACACCAATGACAACCCCGTCAGGCCGGAGGACTTCGCCCGGCTGCTGGCCCTCGTCGGCGAAGGCGTTCTCAGCCAGAACATGGCAAGGAAGGTCCTTGGCGTCATGTTCGAGACAGGCAGGGACCCGGACGGCATCGTCGAAGCTGAGGGGCTCCGGGTGGTCCGGGACGACCAGCTGCTGGAGGACCTTGCTGACAAGGTGCTCCGGGAGAATCCGGGCCCGGTGAAGGACTATCTGGCGGGCACGGAGAAGGCCTTTGGATTCCTCATGGGACAGATGATGCGAAAGACCGGTGGAAAGGCGGATCCCGGGATGGCCGCATGCATCCTGAGGAAAAAGCTGGGGGACAGGGGAAATTAACGGCCGGTTCCGTTCTATCCCTTGTGGAAAGCGCGGGGATTGGATATAATAAGGAATTGTTGGTAGACACTGCAAAGGGGAGATGAAGGATGAATTTTCTGGAAGGCATATTTGAAAAGGCGAGGAACAATAAAAAAACCATTGTACTGCCGGAGAGCGGGGATATCCGTACCCTGAAGGCGGCGGAGCGCCTCACACGGGAAAGAATCGCCGACATCATCCTCATTGGAAACAGGGAAACCATCATGGCCGATGCCGGGTCCCTGGACCTGGCAAGCGTGGAAATCATCGACATCGGGGAGTTTCCCCTTTTAGAAGAATATACGGATGCGTTGTATGAAATGCGCAAAGAAAAAGGCTTGAGCCGGGAGCAGGCAGGGGAACTCATGCAGAACCCCTTGTATTTCGGCGTCATGCTGGTGAAAATGGGAAAGGCCCACGGCATGGTGGCGGGAGCGGTGCATTCCACGGCGGAAACGCTCCGGCCGGCACTTCAGATCCTAAGAACCGCCCCGGGGACCCGCTTGGTCTCGGGCTTCTTCATCATGGACCATCCCGATAAAAGCGTGGGTGACAACGGGCTGATGGCTTTCGGGGACTGCGGGGTCATTGAGGACCCGGACAGCGGGCAGCTTGCGGACATCGCCATATCCACGGCGAAATCCTTCAAAGCCCTTACAGAGCATGAGCCATATGTTGCCATGCTCTCCTATTCCACTTATGGCAGCGCCAAAAGCCCCCTGACGGAAAAGGTGGTGGAGGCCACCAGGTTGGCCAGGGAAAAAGCCGGGGGAATCAAGGTGGATGGGGAAATGCAGGTGGATGCTGCCCTGGTGAAGGCGGTGGGGGACAAGAAGGCACCGGGAAGTCCCGTGGCCGGAAAAGCCAACGTGCTCATATTCCCGGACCTGAACGCGGGCAACATCGCATACAAGCTGGTGGAAAGGCTGGGAGGCGCCTGCGCCTACGGGCCGTTGCTCCAGGGGATCGCAAAGCCGGTGAATGACCTTTCCAGGGGATGCAGCGCAGATGACATCACGGGGGTGGTGGCCATCACCGCCGTTCAGGCCATAGATGCGGAGCCAGTGATTTGATGAACATATTGGTGATCAACTCAGGGAGTTCCTCCCTGAAATATCAGCTCATTGAGATTGAGACCGAGAATATCCTCGCAAAAGGATTGTGCGAAAGAATCGGGATGCTCAACAGCACCCACAAATACTCCAAGCACACCGGTTTGTCGGTGGAGACCACCAACGAGATCAACAGCCATGTGGATGCCATCGAGGCCATGCTGAAACTCCTGACAGACGACAAGACCGGGGTCCTTCGGAGCGTGAAGGACATCAAGGCCGTGGGACACAGGATTGTCCACGGCGGGGAGAAGTTCAACGATTCCGTGATCATCGACGACAATGTGATGAAAGCCCTCAGGGACTGCATCGACCTGGCGCCCCTGCACAATCCGGCCAACATCCTCGGGGTGGAGGCATGCCAGCAGGAAATGCCGTCCATCCCCATGATCGGGGTGTTCGACACGGCTTTCCACCAGACCATGCCCGACTATGTGTACATGTACGCCCTTCCCTATGACCTCTACAAGAAATATGGAATCCGCAAATACGGCTTCCATGGGACCAGCCACAAATATGTCTCCAGGATGGCAGCCAAGATCCTGGGCAAGGACTTGAAGGAGACCAGCATCGTTTCCTGCCACCTGGGCAACGGGGCCAGCATCTGCGCCATCAAGAACGGGCTTTCCATCGATACCAGCATGGGGTTCACCCCCCTGGCGGGCCTGGCCATGGGAACCAGGAGCGGGACCATCGATCCGGCCCTCATCAAATACATCATGGAAAAAGAGAAAATGACCATCGAACAGATGAATTCCTACCTGAACAAGCAGTCCGGCGTGCTGGGCATCTCCGGGATCAGCAGCGACTTCCGGGACCTGCTGGCCGCCTCCAATGAAGGCAACGAAAGGGCCCTGCTGGCCATCCGCATCTTTGCATACAGGGTCAAGAAGTATGTCTCCGAATACATCGGTGTCATGAACGGGGCCGACGCCATTGTCTTCACCGCCGGCATCGGGGAGAACAACGCCTTCATCAGGTATCTCATCACACAGGACCTGGACTTTTTCGGGGTCAAGATCGACGAGGAAAAAAACAAGCTTGCAGTGGGGATGGAGATGGACATCAGCGCGCCCGGGTCCACCATGAAAGTCCTCGTGATTCCCACCAACGAGGAGCTGGAAATCGCCCATGAATGCAAGAAACTCCTGTGTTCCGGGTGAATTCTTTTTCTTGACAACACAGGGGTGTGAACGTATAATGTCATTTGTCGGTTTGGAGGAAAACTTCGGATGAAGATTGATGTCACCGGGCTGAAAAGCCATGAGAACGGTAAGTTGAGCCTTGATGCGAACATCCATCCCGCGGACCTTGAAGATGAAATATCGGGGATCAGGCTGACCGGGGAACTGCACCTGCAGGCCATTCTCACCCACGGGAAAGGGATCATCAACCTGGAAGGCGTGGTGAAGGGTGCTTACCGTACGGAGTGTGCCAGATGCCTGGCAAAGATCACCGGACATTTCGAAATCCCGTTGCATGAGAAGTTCCTGCCGGAGGAAAAGGCCTCCCAGGATGATGAATGCTATACTTACCAGGGGAACCGGATGGACCTGACGGTTCCCTTATTGGACAATATCATGCTGAGTTTCCCCATGGTCATGGTATGCGGCGAGGACTGCAAGGGACTTTGCATGACCTGCGGGAAAGACCTGAACAAAGGAAATTGCTCCTGCCCCAGGCAGGAGGGGGACATCCGGCTTGACAAGCTGAAGGATTTTTACAAAAGGAACGATCGTTGATACGGCAGGAGGTGTTAGAATGGCAGTACCAAAGAGCAAGATATCCAAACAGAGAAAAAGAAAAAGAAGGACGCACTGGAAACTGGAGGCGCCGGGATTCGTCAGATGCCCCCAGTGTCATACCTTCAAATTGCCGCACAAGGTATGCAAGGAATGCGGATATTACAAAGGAAAACAAGTTGTGAACAAGGAAACCGAATAAGGCGGCGAAAAGCTGCCTTTTCAATATCCCCTGACAGGAGCATGGCAATGAAAAACCGGGCCCCCATAAAAAGCATCGAACCCGGAAGCATCGCCCGGGGGGCAGGAATCGAGCCCGGGGACATTCTCCTGTCCGTCAACGGGTGCAAAATCAAGGACGTCTTCGACTACAGGTTCTCTTGTGCATCGGAAAAAGTCCTTCTGGAAATCCAAAAAAAAAACAATGAGATCTGGGAGATCGAGATCGAAAAAGAGGAAGACGAGGACCTGGGGATTGTTTTCGAGCATGACCTGATCGACAGGGAGAAAAGCTGCATCAACAAATGCATCTTCTGCTTCATCGACCAGCTGCCTCCCTCCATGAGGAAGACCCTGTATTTCAAGGACGATGACGCCCGCCTTTCCTTTTTGACCGGAAATTATGTCACCCTCACCAACATGGACCACAAGGAACTGGAGAGGATCGCCGGCTTGAGGCTGTCCCCGGTGAACATCTCCGTCCATGCCACGGAGCCTGCCGTCAGGGCCATGATGCTCAACAACAGGCATGGGGGGGACATCCTGGAAAAAATCACCTACCTTGCCGGAAGATCCATCACCATGAACTGCCAGGTGGTCCTGTGCCGGGGGATCAATGACGATTCCCACCTGGAAAAGACCGTGGAGGACCTGGTGGGGCTGTATCCCCGGGTGAACAGCCTGTCCGTGGTCCCGGTGGGACTGACGAAGTACAGGCAGGGGCTGTATCCCCTGGAACCCTATGACAGACAATCCTCCCGGGAAGTGCTGGGACAGTTGGAAAAGCTCCGGGATAAATACCAGAAGGCCCACGGCGTCCGTTTCGTCTACCCCGCGGACGAGTTCTATCTCATGGCCGGGGAACCCATCCCCCATTCCAGCGCATACGACGGCTTCCCCCAGCTGGAGAACGGCGTCGGGCTGGTGGCGTCCCTCCGGGACGAGATCCTGGACCTGCTGGAACACCATCCCGGGAACAAGGAGGCACAGTACAGCGCCACTATGGTCACCGGCATGCTGGCACTGGGATTCATCCGGGAAATGGCGGGGAAAGTGATGGAGAAACACAAAGGTGTGCACCTTGAGGTATTCGGCGTGGAAAACAAATTCTTCGGGGAGCATGTGAATGTCGCCGGTCTATTGACCGGAAATGATATAATGGAGGCGATGAAAGGCAAAGACATCCGGGGACCCGTCCTGATCACATCGTGCATGCTCCGATCGGACGGGGAAGTGTTCCTGGATGACATGAGCCTGAAGGAACTGGAAACAACCCTTGGGACCCGGGTGATCGCGGTGGCAAACACCGGCCGGGATTTCATCGGCAAGGCGACGGGAGGACAATGAGATGGCAAAACCAGTGGTGGCTGTGGTGGGAAGGCCGAATGTCGGGAAATCGGCGTTCTTCAACTTCATCACCGGACAAAGGATATCCATCGTGGAGGACACCCCGGGTGTCACCAGGGACCGGATTTATGCCGAGGCGGAATGGTGCAACCGGAAATTCATCCTCATCGACACCGGCGGCATCGACCCCTATTCGGACGACAAGCTTCTCCGTCAGATGAAGATGCAGGCGGAGATCGCCATTGACACCGCGGATGTCATTGTGTTTCTCGTGGACATGAAGGCGGGGATGACTGCCTCCGACAAGGAAGTATCGGAAATCCTGTACCGATCGGGCAAACCCGTGGTGCTGGCGGTGAACAAGGTGGACCAGGTGGGGGACCCCCCCGCGGACATCTATGAATTCTATAATCTGGGACTGGGCGAGATTTATCCTGTCTCCTCCCTCCACGGGCTGGGCATGGGGGAACTTCTTGATGCCGTGGCCAATCATTTCCCTGAGGAGCATGAGGAGGAGGAGGACGAGGAAATCATCAAGGTGGCCATCATCGGCAAGCCCAATTCCGGCAAGTCCTCCCTGGTGAACAAAATCCTGGGGGAGGAGAGGGTGATCGTCAGCGACATCCCCGGGACCACCCGGGACGCTTTGGACACCCATACCCAGAGGGGGGACCGGAAATATATCTTCATTGACACCGCCGGGATGCGGAAAAAGGCGAAAATATATGACGACATCGAGCACTACAGCATCCTAAGGGCGCTGTCCGCCATCGAAAGGGCGGATGTCTGCATTCTGCTCATCGACGCCAAGGACGGGGTCACCGAACAGGACACCAAGATTGCGGGCTACGCCCACGAACAGGGCAAGGGCATCATCACTGCCATCAACAAGTGGGATCTGGTGGAAAAGGACAATACCACATTCAAAAACCATGTGGAGACAGTCCGGAACAAGCTTGTCTTCATGAGGTACACCCTGATCACCCCCATATCGGCGAAGACCGGGCAACGGGTGGAAGGGCTCTTCGAGCTCATCGAACAGGTCCATGCCAGTTGCTCCAAACGGGTTTCCACCGGGGTGCTCAACGACGTCCTCAACCAGGCCACCGCCTATGTGCAGCCCCCCACCGACCGTGGCAAGAGGCTGAAGATCTACTATATCACCCAGGCAGGCGTCAAGCCCCCCACCTTCGTTTTGTTCGTGAACAACAGGGAGCTTTTGCATTTTTCCTATGAACGATACATTGAGAACCAGCTGCGGGAGGCTTTCGGGTTCGAAGGCTCGCCTTTGCGGTTCATTGTGAAAGAAAGAAACAGGGAGGACGTGTGATGGATATTTTGCTTCTGGTTCTCTGCGCAATCATCGGGTATCTCATCGGCTCCGTCAATTCATCGGTGATTGTGGGCAGGTTCTTCAAGACCGACATCAGGAAACAAGGGAGCGGAAACGCAGGGCTCACCAACACCCTGCGCGTGCTGGGCAAGAAAGCAGCCATATTCGTGCTGCTGGGAGACATATTGAAAGGCGTCATCGCCTGCCTGCTTGGTCTTCTCATCGTGGAGAACGGCATGCCGGTGGCTGGCACCTTCGCCGTGGTGGGACACAACTGGCCCGTGTATTTTGGTTTCAAGGGCGGCAAGGGGGTCCTGACCTCCGCCACCGTGGTTTTCATGCTGGACTGGAGAATCGGCCTTGTCGTACTGGCCATTTTCATCATCATCGTTTCACTGACGAGGTTCGTATCCCTGGGAAGCATCCTGTCGGCCATCGCGGTGCCCATCGGGGCTGTCGTGGCGGACAAGGGCGTCCTGTTCATCGTTTGCACCCTGGTGCTGGCGGCCATGATCCTGTTCCGCCACCGGGGCAACATGGTACGGCTCTGGCAGGGCAGGGAACACAAACTGACATTCAGGAAAGATTGAGGAGGACAGGCATTTGGACCCTTTGTTCCAATCGGACAGGAAGCAGGATCCATTCCAGATGCCGGCCCTGTTGCTGGCATACATCGGGGATGCGGTCTATGACCTCCATATTCGGGTAAAAACCGCAGGCCTTGGGATGACAAACACCAACAAGCTCCACAGGGAGGCCGTCCGCTATGTCAGCGCCAGGAACCAGCGGATGGCCTTCGAGCGGATCAGGGACATATTGGACGAAAAGGAGTCCGCAGTGGCCAAAAGGGGAAGGAACGCAAAGCCCGGGACCATCCCAAAGAACGCCGACCCGGCGGACTATTCTTATGCCACTGCTTTGGAGGCTGTCATTGGCTACCTGTTCCTGGCCGGGGAGAACATGAGGCTCCAGGATCTTTTCAACAAGATGGAGGAGGAACACAATGGAACCGCAGAATGACCTTGTCGCCGGCAGGAACGCCGTCATGGAACTGATCAAGTCCGGGGTGCAGATCAGCAGGATCATGGTGTCCAACCGGAGCCGGGAGGGTTCGGTGCTCCATATTCTGGCCCTGGCAAGGGAACAAAACGTCCTGGTCAAGGAAGTGGCGTTGGAAAAACTCAATGCCCTGTATCCCTCCGGAAACCATCAGGGGGTCATTGCTTTCATCAGCCCCATTGAATTCGCGGAGGTGGAGGACCTCCTGGAGAAGGCCAAAGAGACAGGTGAACCGCCGTTTCTTGTCATCCTGGACGGCATCATGGATGTGCACAACCTGGGGGCCATCGCCCGTACCGCCGAAGCGGCGGGGGCCCATGGCCTCATATTGGGAAAACACAGGACGGCCTCTGTCACGCCCATTGCGGTGAAGGCAAGTGCCGGCGCCCTGTTTCATATCCCGGTGGCCAGGGTGACCAACATCCCTGCAGTCATCGACGAGCTCAAGGAAAAAGGGGTCTGGATCTGCGGAACCCACCAGGATGCATCCATGGAATACCATGAGGCCGACCTCAAGGGCCCCCTGGGCGTGGTCATCGGCGGGGAGGACAAGGGAATGTCCCGGCTGGTCCAGGACAAATGCGACTTCATCGTGAAAATTTCCATGAAGGGAAAGATGGCCTCCCTCAATGCCTCCAATGCCGCCGCGGTGATTCTGTTCGAGGCCCTGAGGCAGAGGCGGTGACAAGTCCATCGGGTATGTCCTGACAAAGGTTTTTTAATATCGGGAGAAAAGGGATTGATGGAATCATATATCGATTACGGGAACATGGAGGAAGCAAAAGTCCTTGCCCTCGCCCGGGACGGGGACGGCCTGGCCATGGAGCATGTCTTGAAAAAATATGCCTTCCTGGTCCGGGGCAAGGCCAGGGCATATTTCCTCATCGGAGCGGACCGGGAGGACATCATCCAGGAAGGGATGATCGGACTGTTCAAGGCGGTGAAGGATTTCGACGCCGATGCCAACCCCCGTTTTTCCGCCTTCGCCGACCTGTGCATCACAAGGCAGGTCATCACCGCCATCAAGAAAGCCACCCGGCAGAAGCACCAGCCATTGAACACTTCCGTTTCCCTCAGCAAGCTTTTGTTTGAGGATGAGGACAAGACCCTCCTGGATGTCATCGGGCAGGACGAGTCTGCCAATCCGGAGGAGGTGCTCATGGCAAAGGAGAACATCCTGGCCCTGCAGAACAGGATACGAAGCAGGCTCAGCCGGATGGAGAACAAGGTGCTGGGAAAATACCTGGAAGGAATGGATTACCATGAGATCGCATCGGAGACGGGAAAGGAACTCAAATCCGTGGACAATGCCCTCCAGCGGATCAAGAAAAAGATCCAGAGCATCCTGAAGGAAGAATGAGGCGGCATCCCATGACGGAAAGAGAACGGCTCCTGAAAGTATTGAACCGGGAAACCCCGGACCAGGTCCCCTGGTTCGCCGACCTGGGCCATTGGCACAGGTCGGAGTCGGGCGCACGCTGGGATTTGTTCACCATCAGCAACCGTTCCCCGGAGGTCATACGCCTCCATGAGGAGGTGCGGGCGGGCTGGTACATCGAGGTGGGCAGCCTCCACGGGGAATCCTACGGGGACGGGGTATCCAGGGAACGGGAAACAAAGGGGGACCTTGCCCTGGAGGCCTTCAAGACCTCCGCGGGGGAAATCCGCATGGTCCGGAAATGGAATCCGGTGAGCTTTTCCTGGGACATCGTCAAACGGATGGTGGAGACCCCCGGGGACCTGGAGGTCCTCACCCATGCCATGGAACGAAAATCATGGCATGAACGGTTCGGGGAATGGGATAGGATGGAGGAACAGGGAGGCCATGTGGGCCTGGGGTTCCCGAGCCTGGGATACACCGGCTTAGGGTCCCTGATGTCCTATTACATGGGGGTGGAGAACACCGTCTATGCCATCCATGACGAACCGGAACTGATGGAACGGTACATCGGCGTGTACAACGAAAAGCACCTGGAGCTTGCAACCCTGTGCGCCAGGTCCCCGGCGCCTCATTTCATCTTCGGGGACAACCTCTCCGGGGACGTCCAGTCCCCCGGCGTTTTCATGCGCTTCAGCTTCAGCCACTACAAGGCCATCGCCGACTGCATGCACCGGGCGGGAAAAACCGTATCCGCCCATCTGGACGGACGCCTCAACAAGATCATCGGCATCGTGGCCCAGGCCGGAATCGATGTGGCGGATGCCTGCACGCCGTCTCCCAACGGGGATTTGTCCCCGGAAGAGATCAGGAGGCAGGCAGGAAGCGACATGGTCCTCTTCGGCGGCATCTCCCCGTGCAAATGGCTTCCCGGCACTCCGGAAAAAGAGTTCGTTTTGCACGTGAAGGAATGGCTCAGTCTCAAGGAACACGGATGCAGGCTGGTCCAGTCGGCAGGCGACCAGGTGCCCCCGGGGACAAGCCTGCATAGAATCAAGCTCGTCCGGGAAATTGTGGACGAATGGGGAAAATTCCAGTTGAAAGACTGAAAAAACAAGGCTCCGGGCCCGTCAATGGCCCAAGTGCATGGCATCCTTCACCTGGTCCAGGGTCAGGGCGCCTGCTTTTCTTGCCTTTTCATTCCCGTCCTGCAGGATCTCCCGGATGTAACCGGGATGTTGTTCCAGCATTGTCCTCTTTTCCCGAAAGGGAGAAAGCAGCATGTCGATGCCTTCTGCCAGACGCTGCTTGCAGGCAATACAGCCGATGGCGGCATTCCTGCACATGGAGGCGATGTTTTCCTGTTCTTCCGGGAGGAACACCCTGTGGTAGGCATGCACCATGCAGATGTCCGGATTTCCCTTGTCCCGGAGGGTGACCCTGGAGGGATCGGTGACGGCTGAGCGGACCTTCTCCAGGACTTCCTCCTTCGTATCGGAGAGAAGGATGGCATTGCCCATGCTTTTGCTCATCTTTCCCCGCCCGTCCAGGCCGGCGAGACGCGGGCATCTGCCCAACAGGGTCCCCGGTTCCTTCAGGACAGGCTTGTACAGCTGGTTGAACCGCCGGACGATTTTCCGGGTGACCTCCACCACCGGGAGCTGGTCCTCCCCCACGGGGACCAGGTCCGCGCCGCAGAAGGTGATGTCCGCCGCCTGGCTGACCGGATAACCGAGAAACCCGTAGGTGAGGTCCCGGAACCCGTACTGGGCGGCCTCCGTCTTCACCGTGGGATTGTGGCGCAGGGTGTTCACCATGACGAACATGCCGTACAGCACGGTGAGTTCCGCGATCTGAGGCACCGATGACTGGACGAAGATGCGGGTCTTCTCCGGGTTGATGCCCACGGACAGATAGTCGATGCAAAGCTCATGCACATTCCTGCGCAGGACCTCGGGATGCTGGAAATGCGTGGTCAGGGCCTGGACATCGGCAATGATGATGAACTGCTCGTACTCATCCTGCAAGGCCACCCTGTTCTCAAGGCTCCCGGCGTAATGCCCGATGTGCAACCCCGATGTGGGCCTGTCTCCTGTGAGGATCCGTTTCCTTTGATTCATGATACATTCTCCTTTCATGAAAAAACCTTCCATCCCATGAAAAACATGGGACAGAAGGAAATCTTCTGCGGTGCCACCCAAATTGGCTTTGAAGCCCGGCTCATTCCACGGACCATCATCCGTGTCCCCTTTGTAACGGGTGGGATTCCCGGCAGCTCCTACATGCGGCAGGTCACCGTTTCGGGCTGCGGCTCAGGGATCCATTCACTCCATCCATCCGTGCCGCATTCTCACCGGCGGCGGCTCTCTTTGACGACAGTGTGGAGCTACTCGTTCCCTTCATTGCCTTTGCTTGTATTCATTGTAACATCCCAGGGGAAAAAGTCAAATGCCATGCACTGCCTTGCCCCGGGCTTCGCCCTTGCCTTCGAAAGAAGGGGATGGGGAACATGGACCCCAACTGGGACTCACTGTTTCTCTTTATCCTGGGAAGACAGGTCCGTTCCCGTTATCCGGTTTCGTCCCAGCTTTTTGGACTGGTAAAGGGCCTTGTCCGCAAGGGCGATGGCTTTTTTCAGTCCGGACGGGGACCGGGGCACACAAGCCACCACACCGACGCTGATGGTCAGGAATCCGGAAGCAGAGGAGGACTTGTGTTCCAGTTGCAACTCCTCCACGGACCTGCGCAGCCTCTCGGCCGTCTGCATGGCTTCCTTGTAACGGACCCGGGGAAGCACCACGACGAATTCCTCCCCGCCGTACCTGGCGATGAAGTCATTGAGATCCCGGGTGGATTGCATCAGCGCCTGGGCGACCCGGTGCAGGCTCTGGTCCCCTGCAACATGCCCGTAGGTGTCGTTGTACTGCTTGAAGCAGTCAATGTCGATCATGAGGAATGCGATGGGTGTTGGTCCGACCAAGGATTGCTTCCATTGCATGGAGGCAAAATTCTCAAAGCTCCGACGGTTGGGGATGTCCGTCAACACATCCTTGGTAAGCAGGGCTTCCAGCTTGCTGTTGGCTTTCTGCAGGTTGTCCTGGGCTTGCTTTCTTTTTTCAATTTCCTTGGAGAGTTGCAGGGCTTTGTTTTTTGATTCCTCCGCATGCGCATAATTGTTCAGGGCGATGGCCACATAAGACACCAGTGCCCTCAGGGTGCTGAGGTGATAGGGGGTGTAGGCCTCGAGAAGATGTGCCCGAAGTACGGGCTGCGGTAGCGGACCACGATCTCGGGCAGGAGGCCGATCTCGGCCAGCGACCGGCGCTCGAACTCGGTCGGGTCGACCTCCACCGGGGCCTCGAGGGTGTGCCAGTCCATGTCGAGGAAGCAGGCCGCCAGGTACTCCACCGTCGCGAAGCCCTGGTTGAACTGCTCCGACGCCCGGATCTTCTCGATCAGCTCGTTGG
>JAWOHX010000049.1:0-14114 GCA_046484975.1 Clostridia bacterium | reverse complement strand
GTGATGGATATTGCCCATGCGAGGGTTTCCTTTTCCAGGATGACATTTCCCCATCAGTTGATGAGGGTCATTCTTCTGGATCAGATATTGAAAGCCTCCCGCTATTTGTGATAGGGCCTGCCATGGATGATCTGGAAGCCACGGTAGATTTGTTCAAACAAAACCACCGCCTGCAGGCCCGGGTCCATTTCCATGGGAGTCAGGGAAAATCCATCCTGCCTTTCAGGGCAGTCCTCCATGAGGGAGAATGAAATGCGTGATTTCCCTGCCAATCCCAGTTGGTTGATACGATCAGCCAGCTCCTCCGAGGAGATATTCTTTTCCCCGGGGGACACGGCGAACACATGCTCCCTTTCAGGGATGTTCGCCGGTGAGTTTCCCTTTTGGAACACCAATCTGGCCGTGCAGAAAGGCAAAAGACGTTTCTGGTATTCCCGGATGGCATCCATGTAGTGTTTTTCCGGTTGTTTCCCCGGCAGGTAGACGGTGACCTTCATGTCAATATCTCCCGAATTCCAAAGCAGCGTCAAAGAAGGCCAGGACATTTTCCAGGGGGACATCCCTGGAGAACACCTGGGAAGGACCCAGGATGTAGCCGCCCCCCGGGGCAAGCTGTCCGAGCCGGAGCCTGACCTCCTCCCGCACCTGATCCGGGGTGCCTTTGACCAGGACATTGATCTGGTCCACCCCACCGTCGAAGGAGAGCCTGTCCCCATATGTCCTTTTCATTTCCAGGGGATCGCTTCCCCGCACATAGGGGGGGATGGGGTTGAGCACATCCACCCCGATCTCGATGAAGTCCTCCACCAGGTCCCGGCAGTAACCGCAGGAATGAAACCATACCTTGGCGCCGTTGTCCCTGCAGATGGAGAGAACTTCCTTCCATAGGGGCTTGTACCATCTCCGCCACATGGCAGGGGAGATGAGCATGTTCTCATTGCCGCCCAGATCCTCGTCCGCCCGGATGATGTCGATATGGCCCCCTGCGTTCTGGAAAAGGGACTGGAAATACGGGACGAAGAATTCCCGGTTCCGATGCATGTACTCATCCATCCAGGTGTCGTCCAGGATGTCCATCAGGGCATTGTCATAGCTCCTCAGCTGGTAATGGTGGGTAAACCCTACCCCCGCATGCCCGGAGGCAGAGGTCATGTCCTTTTCCTTGACCTCCCGGAGCCTTTTTGACAGGGTGGAAAAATCAAAATCCTCCAGCCGGGGCCAGACATAGTCATCAAGGCCATTTCGCTGCATGGGATACACCTTTTCGCTTTCCTTGCCCCAGCATCCATGGGAGGCATCCATTTTCACCACACCTTCCCTGGGCGGGCCGGTGTATGTGGGCAGTACACTGGGCCAGTCCCAGACGGAAAACCCTTCGATCCCGGTCTTCTCATAGAGGGAAACCATGTCTGGGATCCCGTAATGACGGAGCAGTTCCTCCTTGAGGGGGCTGATGATGTCGAATCCCACAGGGACCCGGTCGGGTTCCCGGTGGCTTATGGCTGTTAAAATCCTATCCCGCCTGTTCATTCATTTCCTTTCTGTGCTTCCAGCACCACAACCCAGTCCTGAAATTTGTGAATCTTGCCCGTGGTCCACTTCCCGGAAGTATCCGGTGATGCGGTACCCTGGTCGACCCAATCCCCGGTGAGGGGATCGAAAAACCATGCTTTGTACAGGGAGCCAGGCTCCAGCCCGGCCAGGGTGAACTGCCAGCCCATCCCGGCAAAGAAGGGGATGAACATGACCCGGACCTTGCCGGGGATTCCGGAAGAATAGCAGCGGAAGGCACTTTTCCTTTTGCCTGGCGGCATGTCCACCCATTCGGGATGAGGCTTAAACTTCCACCATTCATACTTCATGAGAAGCTCTTTGGCCAGGCCGATCTGCAGGGATCCCGGCAGATGGCAGGCCTCTTCCCAGGGGGTGTCTCCCCAGGAGGCACCGTGGGGGGAGGGCCCGTAAGGCTGTTCCCGGCTGTTGAGCTGCCAGATGCCGTTGGCTCCGTAGGTGTATCCGGCGCTTCCGCTGAGCATGCAGCTCCAGTAGAGGAAGCGCTGGACGTCGGCATGGTTGGAGCCGCAGATCCCCTCGTAACAGACCTCGCTGTTCACCACCGGCATGGAGGGGGTCTTACGGAGAGCCTTCTCCAGCATGGATACGGAAGGCTCCAGGCTCATGAAGCCGCCGTGGCCCGTCTGGAGCATCTCCATGTCCAGAAGGGAGTCGTCGTCCACCATCCTCCTGCCGTAATCGGTTGGATGGATGGTGAGAACCCGCCGGTAGGGGTCGTGTTTTTGCACATGCGCGGCGATTCCCGTCCAGGCCCTCCGCGTCCGCCGGACATAGGCTGCATGGAGTTTCTTGTCCGAGAAAGCCTCGTCCAGGTAGAACGGCATCACCGCTTCCCCTGCCAGGCACCAGACGACGGGATAGGCGCCATACCGTGCGATGAGGTATTCCCAGTATTTTTTGATGGCTTTCACACCCATGTACTTGATGAAAAACCCCCAGCAGGCCACCAGGCAGGGAACCAGGCCAGCCTCCGCCAGGGCGGATATTTTTTTGTCCGCATGGTCAAAGTAGAAGGGATTGATGGTGGTGAAATCATGTTCGAAGGGAAACCCGGCCTCATTGGCCCCCTTCGGGTCAAACGGCTCCATATCGGGATACAGGCCCATCACCATCTGGACCACGGTGAATCCCTTTTCGACACGGTCGGCCAGCAGTTCCCGGAATCCTTTTGGCCAGGAAAGACGGGTGGTCAGGCCCATCCACCAGGTGTCCCCCAGCCACAGGAAGGGGGTGCCGTCGGCATGGGAGAGGGTATGACCGCCTCCCATTGCTTGCAAGGGACCGTGGACACAAAGGGATGTGTTTCCCCTGGCAGGCGTTACTGTGACAGTGCCCCGGTGCCCGTGCAAACCCTTGTCGGTTGCGTCTGAGCAGAAGGTCTCATAACGGTACAAGCCTTGACTGTGAGAGGCAAAGCGAAGACACCACTTGTTTTTCCCGGCCCAGAAGCCGGGGATGCGCAAGGGTTGTCCCTCCGGTCCCTGGAACACGGCATGGAAACCAGTCCGGTTGTAGGGATCAGGATCGGGGTTTTGTGCATGAAAACATAGTTCCAGGACTTCGTTTGATTCTATTTTCATCCGATTCTCCATCCATCCTAAGGATCAGTCCCGCCACTGGTAGGTGTACTTGAATGAGTATCCGTTCAGGTAGACCCAGATGGCCTTGCTGTCGCCTTGTTTTCCCTGGGGCATGGGTTTCTCCAGGCTCACCGTGCCCTCATAGGCATGGAAGTAGTTTTCTCCGTTGGTGTTGACAAAGGAGAGGTACCCGGCGGTGGCGGCACCCGCCCCTGCCAGCTCGCTGCTGTCCAGCTTGATGTGCAGGCCATTCTGTCCCCAGGTGATGTTGTCCTCATAGGAGCGGGAAGCCTCGAGGACAACGGTTTCACCGGCCTGGATGAACAGAGGGGGATCCTGCCACTTGCTGTTGCTGGTGGAGCCCGCCACAAAACCCCCGGAGGCATTGTTGCGCCAGTGGGAGACGGTGAAGTCGTTCTTGCCCCCCGTTCCACGGAAATAGTCATAGAGCCCGTTGGAGTGGGCCACGAAGTAGTCGTTCTCCTGGAGGGTGATATCATATGAATTGATGATGTATTCCCAACCCGTCTGATGCCATCCCGGTGAAGGGGGAGGTGTTGGTTCCGGGGACGGTGTCGTGACAGGAGCGGATTCCTTAGGGGTTTCGACGGGGGCCTTGCATCCCCCCAGGACCAATGCAAAGGAAAGAACCAGAAAAAACAACGGGACCAATTTTTTCATTGTTGTTGTCTTCATGTTGTGTGTACCTCATATATGTCTTTTATCGGGACGAGTCCTTCCCATTATATCATGCCCCCGGAGGCATGGAACAGGGGTCCGTGAAAATAGTTATTGACATATGCCCATAATGTGATAGAATGAATTTGTAATTGACATATGTCAGTAACTATGATGAAAAGGAGGTGTTTTATATGCCTAGAAGAGACGGAACGGGACCCATGGGCTGTGGGCCCATGACAGGAAGAGGTTTGGGTGTTTGCACGGGTGTGAACGCATACAGATACGGATCCAACCGCAGGGGCGGCTTCGGACGGGGATTCTTTTTCCAGCCGGTGGCCAATGAGGGCGACACGAAGGAAATGCTCATGGAACAGCAGCAGGTCCTGAAAGCCAGGATGGATGATATCAGCAGACAACTGGAAAGCCTTTCGGAAAAGAAATAGGGGACCGGAAAGCCCCGGTGGAAATTTCCACCGGGGTATTCGGAAGAAAAGGAGAATGAGATGCCAAGACCCATCAAGGGAAGAAGAGTATGCGAGCTGCCCAGGACAGACGCCTTTGGCCCGCTTCCTTCTGCCATGCCCATGAACGGAATCATTCTCATGTCCGTGGAGGAATATGAGACCATCCGGCTCATCGATTATGAAGGGATGATGCAGGAGGAATGCGCTGAGGTCATGGAAGTGGCCAGGACAACCGTCCAGCGGATTTACAACGATGCCAGGAAAAAGGTCGCCGGGGCCCTGGTGAACGGGGAAGTGCTGAAAATACAGGGCGGCGACTATGTCCTCTGCCAGGAGGGCGTCGGGCAGAGGGGATGCGGACGATGCAAAAGGCGCAGGGGTCAGGGAGGAGAAAGGCCATGAAAATTGCGATACCGGTGAATGAGGATCGGAAAGAAACAGAAATCTGCCCGTCTTTCGGGCGTGCCCCCTACTATATGATCCACGACAATGTGGACAAAACCACCCGGTTTGTGGGCAACGAAGCAGCCAAAAGCCAGGGAGGGGCAGGAATCAAAGCCGCCCAAACCATGACGGACATGGGGGTGGAGGCCATTCTGGTTCCAAGGCTTGGGAAAAACGCCGCTGATGTTTTGAAACAGGCGGGCATTGCCATCTACCGGACCACCGGGGAATCCCCGGCGAAATCCCTGGAGGATTTCGAGGCAGGAAAGCTCCTGCCGCTGACGGCCATACATGAAGGGTTCCACCGCCATGGCGGCAGATGACCTGAGGATCGCCATCCTCAGCGGGAAAGGCGGGACGGGAAAGACCTTCCTTGCGGTGAACATCACCGCAGTGACAAAAAACAGCGGCTACATGGACTGCGATGTGGAGGAACCCAACGGGCATCTTTTTTTCAAGCCTGTGGATGTGAGGGAAGAGGAAGTCCGGGTGTCCACCCCCGTATGGCATCCAAAGACCTGTACCGCCTGTCGCAGATGCGTGGATTTCTGCAGGTTCAATGCCCTGGCCTATGCAGGCAAAAAAGTGATTGTCTTTGAGGACATCTGTCATTCCTGCAGGGGATGCATGCACATATGCCCTGAACAGGCATTCACCGAGAAACAACGGACAGTGGGGAAAATCCTGCGGGGAAATTACGGGGGAAAGCCCGTCATCACAGGAATGCTGCAGCCCGGGATGGCGTCAGGGGTTCCAGTGATCCGTCAAATGATGCAGAACATGCCGAAGAACCTGACATACACCATCATCGATTGCCCGCCGGGAAGTGCCTGCACCGTCATGGAAAGCATCCGGAAAGCGGATTACTGCCTTCTGGTGATGGAACCCACCCTGTTCGGGATGCATGACTTCGGGATGGTGGCGAACCTGTTGGACCTTTTCGGGAAACCCCACGGCGCAGTCATCAATAAAAGCACGGGACACAATGAAGCAGCGTATGAAACCTGCAGGCAAAGGGGAATCAGGGTGCTTGGGGACATTCCCTTTGACCGGCATCTGGGAACCCTCCATTCCAATGGAATCATCGCTGCAGAAGAGAATGGGGAATATCGGGAGATGTTCCTTTGCATCCTGCGGGAAGTGGCAAGGGAGGCCGGAAAATGAAGCAGCTTTTGATTTTAAGCGGAAAGGGCGGCACGGGAAAAACTTCCGTGGCAGCCGCTTTCATCAAGCTGGCCGGGGTGAAGGCCTGCGCAGACTGCGATGTGGATGCACCCAACCTCCATCTGGCCATGGGAAAGCTGCCTCCTCCTCTGGAAAAAGATTTTTACGGGCTTGACAAGGCCATGATCAACCCCGCCCTTTGCACAAGTTGCGGGATCTGCATGGAAATGTGCGCGTTCAATGCCATCTGCGAAGACTTCACCGTGGATCCGTATGGCTGTGAGGGATGTGGGTTGTGCATGGAATTCTGCCCGGAAAAAGCCATCGAAATGGTTCCCGCCCTGGCGGGAAAACAGCAACTGCACGTCTTTGAAAAGGTATTTTCCACCGCCCGGCTGGAAACGGGAAGCGGCAACTCCGGCCTGCTGGTCATGGAAGTGAAAAAGTGGATGAGGCAGGAGGCCGGGGATGCACCCCTGGCGTTGCTGGACGGTTCTCCGGGCCTGGGTTGCCCGGTGATTGCCTCCTTGAGCGGCACGGACATGGTGCTGGTGGTAACCGAGCCCTCGGTGTCCGGCCTCAGCGACATGGAACGGATCCTGACCCTTACCGGGACATTCCATATGAAAGTGGCGGCATGCATCAACAAATATGACCTCAATCCCGAAAAGACCCTGGAGATAGAGGAATATTGCATCAAGAATGATATTTTCCTGGCTGGAACAATCCCCTACGATCCGCTGGTCGCGAAGGCCATGGATCGGGGGCTCACGGCGGTGGACATTCCCTGCCCTGGGAAAGAGGCCATGGAAAGCGTTTATCATAAGACCATGGAATATCTGTATGAGGAGAAACAACAATGAAAGAACAACCCCATGAACTCAGCGAAATCAAAAAGGTCATCGGCGTCATCAGCGGGAAAGGAGGGGTGGGGAAATCCCTGGTAACCGCCCTGCTGGCCATGGAAGCCAACCGCCAGGGATACCGGACGGCTCTCCTGGATGCGGACATCACAGGCCCTTCCATTCCCCGGGCCTTCGGCATCACTGAAAAGGCCGGAGCGGGTGAACTTGGCATGTTCCCGGTGGAGACACGGACGGGAATCAGACTGATGTCGGTAAACCTGCTGCTGGAGAAGGAATCGGATCCCGTGGTATGGAGAGGCCCCATCCTGTCGGGAACGGTGAAACAGTTCTGGACCGAAGTGATATGGGGGGAAATCGACCTGATGCTCATCGACATGCCGCCGGGGACGGGGGACGTTCCCCTGACAATATTCCAGTCTCTCCCTGTGGACGGGATCGTCATCGTAAGCTCACCCCAGGAATTGGTGGGCATGATCGTATCAAAGGCCGTGAAAATGGCCAGGATGATGGACATCCCCATACTGGGCCTGGTGGAGAATTTCTCATATTTCAAATGCCCCGGTTGTGGGGAAATATACCACCTGTTCGGGGAAAGCCGCCTGGAACAGATGGCAAAGGAGCTGGGACTGCCCCTCCTGGGACGCATTCCGGTGGACCCGGAGATTTCCCGGGCCTGCGACAACGGGGACATGGAACAGATTCGGGTGGACTGGCTGGAGATGGCCGTCCGGAAACTGATGGAAGGAGTGGAACAACATGAAAATAGCGGTGGCAAGTGACAAAGGCATGGCAGCCATGCATTTCGGACATTGCGAGACCTTCGAGATTTTTGAGGTGCTGGACGGGAATGTCACCCGTCACGAGATTGTGGAGAACCCTGGTCATCGACCGGGTTACCTGCCGAATTTTTTGAATGAGCTGGGGGTCAGCGCCGTGATCGCCGGAGGAATGGGTCTGGGAGCCGTGGAAATCTTCAAGGAACACGGAATCGACGCCGTGGCCGGGGTCCAGGGACAAAGCCTGGACCTGGCTTTACGGTATGCGAGGGGGGAACTGGACAAAGACGGGTCCTTCTGTGACCACGATGAAGAGAAGAACTCCCCCTATTCCGTGTAGTTGTCGAAGTATCCCTGGATATAGACGATGGGAGTCCCCTTGTCGCCGCTGCCCGAGGTCAGGTCCGCCAGGGAGCCGATGAGGTCGGTGAGACGGCGGGGCGTGGTGCCCTGGGACTCCATCTTACCCACCAGGTCGTCTGATTTGCCCCGGATGTAATCGGAAATGGCCTTTTTCTGTTCTTCCCCTTTCAGGTCGGAGAAGTTGTTGTCCGCCAGGTATTTGAGCTTGATCTCATTGGGGGTTCCTTCCAGGCCGTCGGTGTACCCGGGGGACACCACGGGATCTGCAAGCTCCCATATCTTGCCCACGGGATCCTTGAAGGCGCCATCCCCATAGACCATGACCTCCACGGTTCTTCCCGTCTCCTTTCCGATGAGGGCCTGGATGTCCAGGGCAATCCGGCGGCAGTCCCTGGGGAAGAGCTTTACCGTGTCCTCGGTGGACTTGTTGGAGCCCAGCAAGCCAAAATCACTGTTGTAGCCGCTTTTTCCCACGGGTTCCCGCAGGACCTCGTCCAGGGAGTATACCTTTTCCCCGCCCCCTGCAAAGAGAGTTCGTTTTGTTTTTTCCCTGGTGTGGATGTCGCAGGCCAGGACATTCTTTGTATGGTCCAGGATGGTCTCAGCCCGGTTGGAGAAAAGAATCTCGCATTCTGCGCCGCATCCCTCCACCAGGGATTTATAGTATTCAATGTAATCAACACCGGTGAAGGTGTGTTTGGCAAAGCCAAAGTGTTCCCGAAAGGCCTGCTCGGTCAATACGTCGCTCCAGGGGTTCACATTGGCCGCCTCCATGAGATCCTCGTCGATGAGATGGTTCCCCACCTCGTCGGAAGGATAACTCAGCATCAGGACCACCTTGTCCACCCCTTTGGCGATGCCCCGGAGAAGGACGGCGAAGCGGTTCCGGCTCAGGATGGGAAAAATGACCCCCAGGGTTCCACCCCCGAATTTGCCGCGGATGTCTGCTGCAATGTCATCGATGTGGGCGTAATTGCCCTGGGCCCTGGCCACCACTGACTCGGTGACGGCCACGATGTCCCTGTCGTTGATTGTGTAGCCTTCTGCCCTGGCGGCCCCGATCACGCAACCGGCCACAATGCCCCGGATGTCGTCCCCCCGGTTGATGATGGGGGCGCGCAGGCCTCTCACCACGGTTCCTGTCATTCTTTCCATGGCACAGTCTCCTTTTTCAAATGGACTCCGACACATATATTATCCCACTTTGGGGATATAAGTAAAATAAATAAATATAATGAATCGCATTAGCGTGGATTATACTTTTTAAAAATCATGGCAACCTTTTCACATTTGATATAGAATGGCACTATAGACAGGAGATGCGTAGATGGAACAGAAATGGTTCAAACTGGACAATGCTGCGAAGATTTATCCCGCAGTCCGGGAAAGGGAATGGGCTCCCATCTACAGGCTTGACTGCATGCTGAGGGAAAATGTAGACCCCAAGGTCCTTGATTCCGCCCTCCAGATGACATACAGACGGTTCCCCACCTTTTCGGTGAGCATCCGCAAAGGGCTCTTTTGGTACTTCCTGGAGGAAAACCAGTCCAGGCCACAGGTGCGGCTGGAGACCGCCTACCCCACCGAGCCCTTTTCCGAGGAAAAGGACAGGGGGTTCCATTTCCGCGTGCTGTATTTTAGAAAACGGATTTCCCTGGAGGTTTTCCATTCCCTTGCCGACGGTTATGGCTCCCTGGTCTTCCTCAAGACCCTTGTCTTCAACTACTTCCTCCTCTCCCGGGAGGAAAAGCCAAAGATCGACTATTCCAATCTGGAGGAATACGGCATCCTCTACTACAAGGACCTGCCCACGGAGGAGGAGACCGAGGATTCCTTTTTGAATTATGCAGAAAAAAAACAAGCACTGAACCTGAAGGAGCACATCCCCTTCAAGATCCCCGGCACACGGTTCAAGCGTCATTCCCTGAGGATCACCCATGTGGTTTTGTCCGTCAGGCAGGTCATTGACCTTTCCAAGCGGTACGGGTCGACCATCACCCAGTTCCTCACGGCACTGTACATCCATGCCATTTCCATGGACAAGAAATACCGTGTTTCCTCCAACAAGCTCATCAAGATTTCCGTACCCATCAACCTGAGGAAAGCTTTTCCTTCAAAAACCCTGCGGAATTTCTCCTCCTACATAAACATCGCCGTGTCCCCCGGGCAGGACATGGATTTCCAGACCATCTGCGACCAGGTCCGAAATCAAATGACCGAATCCATGGATCCAAAACTACTAAGAATGAAGTTCAGCGGGAATGTGAATGCCGAGAAAAAGATCATGACCCGGCTGGCACCCCTGTTCATCAAGAAATTCATCCTTCGCACATATTACAGCCGTTACGGGGACCGCATCGTCACCTCCGTGCTTTCCAACATGGGGAACACCACACTGCCGGATTACATGGAGGACTTCGTGGAGCGCTTTGACGCCGTCCTTGGCAGGCCCCAGAAAAACTCCATCAACAGCGGGGTGATGAGCTACCGGGATACCATCAGCATCACGTTTTCCTCGGTGATCCTGGAGAACACCATCCTGAAGGCATATATAGATTTTCTGACTTCCCATGAAGTCGATGTGAAAGTGGAGACGAATTACTGATGAAATGCATCGGATGCAAAATTGAAGTCAACAACCTCACGGAGAACTGCCCCATCTGCGGCAAGCATCTCCATGACAAGGATCCCCGGATTCGTCCCGTATATATGGATGTGGGGGAAAGGGAGAGAAGGTCGGTGAAGATGGTCAAGAAGGCCATCCTGTTCATCGCCTGGGTATTTTCCCTGGTCTTGCTTCTCATCAACCTGCTCACGTATCCGGTTTTCCTGTGGAGCCTGATCCCCATATCCCTGGTCTGGCTGGTCTGGATACTGGTGGCCCAGCCCATCATCAAGAAACGGATCACCCCTTTGATGCTGGTCCTGGACAGCCTGCTGATCAGCGGCCTGCTGCTGGCGGCGGACTATTTTTTCACAGGCACAGGGTGGTCCATCACCTATGCTGTGCCCTTCATTCTGTTCAGCGCCTGTGTGGCAGCTTCCGTGATCATCATGGTCAACAAGATGACCCGGAAAAAATATTATCTGTTCCAAATGTCCATTGCTCTTCTCTGCATGCTCCCCATCCTGGCCAGGATTTTCTTTGAATTCATCCTCTGGCCCAGCCTGGTGGCGGGGATGTATGGACTGGTCACCATCATCGCACTGCTTGTCTTCGGGGACAAGAACCTCAAGAACGAAGCCCGGAAACGGCTTCACATCTGATCAGCGAAGCTGGTCTTCCTTGTTGAAAAACGTATGGAACCCCCATTGGAGCATCAGGATCACCGTCAGGGACACTGCGCCCAGGATTCCCAGCATGATGGCAATCTGGTAGGCAATTGCCGTGGTGGGGGAGATTCCGGAAAGGATCTGACCCGTCATCATCCCGGGCAGGAAGACGATGCCCATGCCGATCATGGAATTGATGGTGGGCAGGATGGCGCCGTCAAAGGCATTGTTGACGATGTTCCTTGTTGCGGTCCGGGGGGTGGCCCCCAGGATCAAGGCCTCCTCCACCAGGGCTTTCCGGTCGGTCATGCTCTCCAGAAGGGACTTCAGGCCCAGGGAGACCCCTGTCATGGAGTTCCCGATGAGCATGCCTGCAATGGGGATGAAATACCTGGGGTCATACCAGGGTGTGATGCGCACCACCGCAAACAGGAAATACAGCAGGCATGTCAGGGTTCCCAGGGCCATGGACAGGGCAACGACCCTCTTAAGAGACGGGAACAAGGACTTTTTGAATTTCCGGAACACGGTGCGGATGGCGAATGCCTCCATGAGCAGGATGATTGCCAAGGTGGCCCAGGGGTTGGGGGACTGGAATATGTAGACAAGGATATATCCAGTGAGAACCAGCTGGAGGGTCATCCGCAGGGAGGAGAAAACCAGCTCCTTTTCCCGCTTGATTCCCCGGATTCTCAAAATCAGCAAAACCATGACCACAAAGAGATAGGCAAAGGCCACCTGCAGGATGCTCAGTTCGATGATTCCGTCGTTCATGACGCACCTCCGTTCAGGCAGACGCCTTTCTCCATTTCCAGCACCTCGTCGGCGAATCTGCCGGCAATTGTCCTGGAATGGGTGACCATCACGATGGATTTTTTGGTTTCCCGGGCGTGTCGGGTGAGCATTTCGATGATCAACAGCTCAGTCTTCTCGTCCAGTGCGGAGGAGGGCTCGTCCAGCAGGTAAACGAGGGAATCCAACAGAAGGACCCTTCCCAGGGCCAAACGCTGTTTCTCCCCGCCGGACAGGGTCCCGACGGGATGGTCCAGCTGTTTGGAAAGCTGGACCTGGTCCAGAATGCCTTGTAATACAGGATCCCCGGCGGGAGGCAGTTCGCGGAATAAAAGCCCTGCATTGAGATTGTCCCGGACGGTGCCTTCGAACAGGATGGGGGTCTGGGACAGCAGGGTGACCTGTCTGCGGTGTTCCACCGAGGAGATGAGGTTTAAGTCCCTGCCATGATGGAAGATGCTGCCCCCGGTGGGGGAGATGAGTTTGTTGAGCATCCGGAGCAGCGTGGTCTTTCCGCTTCCGCTTGGCCCGAACAGGCAGGTGACCCGGTGGTCCGGGATATTCAGGCAGGGGATGTCCAGCAGGTCCTTGTATGTTACGTCCTTGAATTCAAAAAGCATGCTCCGCCCTCCCTTCCATTTCCCCGGCCAGCTCCCGCAGGTATATCCTGGCCTGTGCCAGGGTCTCATTCCCTTTGGAAGTGGTGCGGTAATATTTTCGGATTTTCCCCTCCACATTTTCCTGGAAGCGGGAGAGCAGCCCTTCCTTCTCCAGGGAGTGGAGCAGGGGATACAGCGTCCCCGGCCCCAGCCGGTGGCCGTGCATGGATAACTCCTCCATCATCCAGGAACCGTACACCGGCGCCTGTGCGGCATGGTGGAGGATATGCAGGCAGACAAAGCCCTGAAACATCCTTTTGTAAACGAGTCCATCCATGAGAGCTCCTTAATATCAGATTACGATATCGTATTACGATATTATTATGACAGACAAAAATCCGCCTGTCAATATATAGGGTGCTGGATGAAATGAAGAAATACGGGTACAATGAATAAGAGGGGAGAGATGCATATGAGACAGGAACGTGCCATCCGTGAAATCGTCAACGGCAAGGCCACCCGGGACGGTGCGGGAGTGCGCCTGACCAGGGTGTTCACCCCGGCCAGAGGCAAGGACCTGGATCCTTTTTTGCTTTTGGATGCCTTCGATTCGGACAATCCGGAAGATTACACGAAGGGCTTCCCATGGCATCCCCACAGGGGAATCGAAACCGTCACCTACCTGATTCAGGGGAGGATTGAGCATGGGGACAGTCTGGGCAACACCGGGTCCATCGACGAGGGATGCTGCCAGTGGATGAGCGCCGGAAGCGGTATCGTCCATCAGGAGATGCCCCAGGCAAGCCCCCGCATGCTGGGGGTTCAGCTGTGGGTGAATCTTCCCGCCGCAGGCAAGATGTCCCCTCCTGCCTACCGGGATGTCCGGAAAGAGGATGTGACCGTGGTGGAGGAGGAAGATGCCACGGTCCGGATCATCGCGGGAAGCTACAAGGGACAAAAGGGCCCCGTCTCCGGCATATCTGTGGATCCTGTTTTCCTGGACGCGGACGTCAAACCGGGAAGGGAATTCCTGCTGGAAACCCGCCGGGAGGACACACTTTTCGCATATATCCTGCAGGGGGAGGGTGATTTCGGGGAAGAGCAAGGGGAAAAAACAGGCATCCTTTTCACCCCCGGGGATTTCTTCAAGGCCACAGCCGGACCGCAGGGATTGCGGATGCTGATCTTTTCCGGCAGGAAACTGGGGGAACCCGTCGCATGGAGGGGCCCGGTGGTGATGAACACCCGGGAGGAGCTTGACCAGGCGTTTCAGGAACTGGAGGAAGGGACTTTTCTCCGCAAGAGGGAATGAAGGGGAATTTTCAATGAGGACAGCCTCACGGCTGGTGGGGATGTATGTTTTTGGTTCTCGCATCAAGCCCGATGCATACCGCAATGCAGGCTTTAAATACTATGGAAGGAAAAGAAGAAAGCAATGAAAATCATCTATCAGTATACCCCTGGGGAGGAATTGGCCAACACTGTTTCACACGGGGCGATGGCTGCCCTGGTATTGCTGTCCATGCCTTTTGCGATT
>JAWOHX010000044.1:0-5229 GCA_046484975.1 Clostridia bacterium | reverse complement strand
TGGATGCCGACAGAAACGACCAGACTGCATATTACGGCAAAACCGTCGCCGACCGACATATAGGATCCAACTTCCTGGACGGCTTCGCCCTTCACCATCACAACTATATGAACGTGGGCTACATGGTCATCTGCCTGTCCAATGTGGCCATGATCCACCTTCTCCTGAAGTCACTGGGCATTCCCGTCCCGGGATATGTACACCACAACGCAAAACACCTGTGGCAACTGGTGCGCCAGTGCATCTTCCCGGACGGCCGGCTGGTGCGCATCGGCGGTGACACCCGGGTACGCTACTGCTACTGCCAGGACTACCTGGTGCCTGTGCTGCTGATGATGTGCGACATGGAAAAGGACGGTCGCGCGAAGCATCTGCTTCTGGAATGGATAAAGCAGGTGAGGACAGAGTTCGACGCCAACAAGGACGGAAGCTTCCTTTCCCAACGTGCCTCGGACCTCCCGGGGATTTCTCCGCTGTATTACCACCGGCTGGAATCCGACCGGGCGGTCTCCCTGTCCCTGGCTGTCCATTATGCAAAGGTGGTTGACGGGTTGGAAATCGTCCGTGGAACATATACCGACCGTTTCACATGGCATGGCAGCTTCCACGGGTCCACCTATGTCAGAGGGAAAAGGTCCCTGGCCTCCTTCACCTGGCTTGCGGGGGAACCACCCCAGGGCCTGTGCCTCCCCCTGGATGGAAGCAACCTTGCGGAGTGGAAACAGAACCTGTGCGGGGACATCATCGGGATGGGTCAGAGGAACACACGGGAGAAACTTACCCACGCCACCGGGCTTTTTGAGAAGGGCTTCATGACCTTCGGGAGCTCCGTGGCTGTGACGGGGAACCTGATGGAAGGAAGCCCTGAACAGGAGGAGGTGGCCAGAATCCACAACTTCTTCCTGGCTTTACCCGACGATGCCACCGTGGTGGTCTACCAGTTCGCCACCACCATCCACAGGAAATATGTGAGGCATGTAAAGGGGATACTGCTGAAAATCCCCAACGACATCTTCAACGGAGGGAAAAGGACCTACCGTTTCCATGACACCGTATGCATCGCCGAAAAAAGAAAGGATACGGACGAGGTCATCGACACCGCATCCCGTATGGTCAATGTGGACAACAGGCTGACCCTGGTCAGCCTGGACACCGGACAGAACATAAGGATATACCGGCCTGCCAAGCGCCAGACGGGCATCCTTCACAGCCATTTCCCCAATGGCTTCCTCCATTGCGACGAACTATGCACCCAGCTGGAGCTGAAGGTCAGAGACCATAGCCACGGCCAGGTTATCCTGGACACCGGCGCACTGGCCCTGACGGGGCTTTCCCATAAGGAAAGCAGGGAATACATGGGATCCTTTGCTCCGGCACTGGAGAGGCCCTCGCCCTATGTGCGGAGGATCTCCGTCTTTGACATCACCGGGAAACCCTACCTGATCTGGCTCAACACAGGGGAAAAGAGCACTTTCGGCGTGCCCGCGCAGTCCGCACTGCTACTGGGGGACATGGAGAAAAAGGCGGGACGCACCGACCACATCCTGGTCACCATCAATGAAGCGGGCAGGCCAGGGGCAGATTGATTTTGGAAGCCATCGGCTTCTGGAAAGAAGGTTGGATACATGAAAGGCGCAGTATTCGAAGGGAAGAACATCATGAACATCAAGGAGATCCCCATGCCGGAACCCGGTCACGGGGATGTCCTGGTCCAGGTCAAGGCCTGTGGAATCTGCGGTACCGACCTGCACATATACAAAGGGGCTGAAGGGGCTGCTCCCACGCCTCCCGGAACGGTGCTGGGCCACGAGTTCTCCGGCCTGGTCGAAAAGACAGGGGAGGGGGTCGTCAGTGTCATGCCCGGGGACCGGGTCTCCGTGAATCCCAACGAAAGTTGCGAACACTGCATGGCATGCAAGCAGGGAAGAGCCCACTTCTGCGAGAACCGGATCGGCTACGGCACCACCGTCCACGGTGGATTCGCCCAGTACTGCTTGGTAAAGGAAAAACAGCTGCATAAGATACCCGACCATGTGGATTACATGGAGGCCGCCATGGGAGAGCCCGTGGCCTGCTGCCTACACGGGATGGAACGTTCCGGCATCCGGACAGGATCCCGTGTGCTCATCCTGGGTGCCGGTACCATCGGGCTCATCATGTTGCAACTGGCCCGCCTGATGGGAGCTCTCCAGGTGGCGGTCACAGACCCGGTGGAGGCAAAACGTGCCAAGGCGATGAAACTGGGAGCAGACTTATGCATCGATCCCCACAAGGAGAACGTGGGACAGATACTGGAGGAAAATGGATTCCATCCCATCGATTCCGTCATCGAATGCGTGGGCCAGCCGGCCACCATGGAACAAGCCATCGGATATGTGGGGACAGGGGGCACCGTGCTGCTCTTTGGCCTCGCCGCCCCGCAGGACATGATTCCGTTAAGACCTTTCGACCTGTTCAAAAAGGAAATCACGATTACCTCCTCCTTCATCAATCCATACACCCAGGAGAAAGCCCTGGAGCTCATCGCCTCGGGTCAGGTCAACGTCCGGGAGCTCATCGTAGGAACAGTGCCACTGAAAGACATGGAAAAAGCCATGCAGGACCATTCCCTCCTGAGCCAGGGGAAAATCATGGTGACCCCTGATTGATTAAATGGGGGTGAGTATGGACTGAACGGCATCCCGTCACATACGGAAAATTCATTTGAAAATGAAAGGATTTGCGAGGATGCTTCAAAACATTGGGGACATCGCCAGAAAGTTCCTGTTGGGTGGTTTCATGGGACTGGCCGGCCTGGTGCCTGGGGTCAGCAGCGGGACCGTGGCGGTCATGGCGGGAATCTACGCCGACATCATCCATGCCGTGGGCGGCATTTTCCACCGAAAGGAAAAAAAGCTTCGCCACCTCCTTTTTCTGGTCAACGTGTTTTCCGGGATGGTTCTGGCCACCCTGTTCTTCGCCCGGTTCATCGACCATCTGCTGACCATCTATCCCGGGGAAATGAAAATGCTGTTCATCGGGCTCATCATCGGCACCACTCCTTCCCTTTACCGCAAGGCCACGGGGAATGCCTTCAAGCCCGTCTATCTGGTGCCGCTGACCGTAAGCTTCATCCTGGTGGTCGCGCTGGGGCTTGCCCGTCCGGAGGCCACTGACCCCATCACCACCCTGACCCTGGCCAACGCCGCCATGCTTTTTTTTGCGGGATTTTTAAGCAGCGGCGCAGGACTGGTCCCGGGAATCAGCGGCTCCATGGTACTGCTGCTCATTGGCATGTACTCCACGATGATTGTGAATATAAAGGAGTTCAATTTCCCGCCCCTGGTCATTTTGGCACTGGGTGCACTGGTGGGGCTGGTGGTGTTTTCCCGGAGCATCCACTATCTCATGCAAAGACACCAGCGTATCACCTATTCCGCCATCATCGGCCTGTTCGTTGGATCTGCGGTGAGCATCTGGCCCGGGCTTCCCGACGGGATCCTTGGATATCTTGTCCATGGGCTGATTCTTGTCATTGGGGCAATGCTGGCGTTTTTGAGCATCAGACTCGGAAAGGAAAAGAATGGTTAGGCTTGTCATCTTTGATTTTGACGGCACCCTGGCAAACACCAGGGACATCCATTACGAGGTGTACCGACGCATTGCCATGGAAAAAGGCATGACGGTGCACAGCCGGGAGGAAATAGAGAAGCTGAGCACCCTCTCCATACAGGCCCGGTTCAAGCGTTTCGGTGTCCCCCTTTTCAAACTGCCGGGCCTGGTGCGCCGGGCCCTGGTCATCTTCGGGGAACTGATCGCATCCGCGGAAATGTTCCCGGGGATCCGGGAACTCCTGGTAAAGCTGGAAGGGCAAAAGATTCTAATGGCCGTCGTCTCCTCCAACAGTGTAGGCAACATCCGCAGGTTCCTGTCCATGCATGGCATCTCCTGCTTTGCCCATATCAAGGGAAAAGCCCCGATTTTCGGAAAACACCGGGTCATCCGGCGTTTGGTCCGGAAAACAGGATGCCGCAGGCAGGATGTCCTCTATGTGGGGGACGAGATCAGGGACATCCTGGCCTGCAGGAAAATCGGGGTACCCGTTGCGGCCGCCACCTGGGGTTATGACCACAGGGACCTTTTGGAAACCGGAACCCCTGACCATATTGTGGATCAGCCCATGGACCTGCTGGATCTTTGTGTGCCGTTGAAAGAACGGACATGACCGGAATGCACCGATGAATGATGAAGGTTCCCTGTGCAGGACCATCCGGGTCGACCCTGCATCAATCTTTGTTATATAATGGAGAAAAAGACGGAGGAGGAATGGATCCTTGAATACCAACTTGGGAAAAATCCATCTGAAGTCCCTGAAGAAACTGAGCAAAAAACTTGAAAAACTGGTAAGGTCCCATCTTTGGGTCAAAATCCTCATCGCCATGGTTTTGGGTGTGCTCACGGGAATTCTTCTTTCCCCTGACACCGGCCTGGTGGGATCCAAGGCATCATCCACCATCGGGGAGTGGGTGGCCCTGCCGGGACACCTGTTCCTGACCCTCATACAAATGATTGTCATCCCCCTCATTTTCGCTTCTGTCATCCGGGGCATTGCCGCCAGCGAGGATGTGGACCAGCTGAAGAGAGTGGGTTCCCGGGTGGTGGTGTATTTCCTGGTCACCACCACCATCGCCATCATCATCGGCCTTAGTGTGGCGTATCTCATCAAACCCGGGACATACATCGACCCGGGGATGCTGGATGCCGCTGCCGGGCAGGAAACGGTCCTCGAGAGTCCGGAGATGGAGACACTTCCTGACATGATCGTCGGCCTGCTTCCCCAAAATCCCCTGTCTGCCATGGTGGAATCCCAAATGCTACAGGTTGTCATTTTCTCCATGATTCTTGGGATCGCTCTCATTGCCATGGCGCCAAAGGCTGCCAAACCCATCCTGGATTTGCTGGGATCCCTGCAGGAGGTCTGCATGACGGTGGTCCAATGGGCAATGAAACTGGCTCCTTTCGCCGTGTTCGGGTTATTGGCTCAGATTACCATCAAGATCGGGCTGGATGCCCTGTTGGGCATGGGAATCTATGTGATCACGGTTATCCTGGGATTGCTGCTTTTGCTGGTCTTTTATCTTCTGCTGGTTTTCTTCCTGGGAAAGAAAAACCCCTGGAAATTCCTTAAGCACATCCGTGAGGTCCAGCTTCTTGCATTCTCCGCATCCAGTTCCGCCGCCGTCATGCCGC
>JAWOHX010000041.1:0-2590 GCA_046484975.1 Clostridia bacterium | reverse complement strand
TCTGGGGATATACCGAAAGGGAAAAATCGCTGTTTCCTGGATTCTTGCCTGCCAGTATGGCGGGAGCTTCGAAAATGTTCTCGAAAGTACCGCCGGCGCAACCCGCGATGATTCCCTGGTCCACCAGGATGTCCTTGCCCCGGATTTTGTCCCTGATCCGGTAATCCGCTTTTTCACCCATGATCGCTTTGGCGTCTTTCTCCACAAGAGCAAATATATCCGCCGCATTCTCAATCAATCCGCGGATTGTGTAGGTGTTGCCCGGATGGAAGGGCATGGCAATCATTGGTTCGACCGTGGAAAGGTCCACATCGATCATTCCATCATAGCAGGCCGGGACCAGGGGCTTGAGTTCCCGGTAGTCCCCTTCTCTTTCATGGATCCTGTAGTATTCCCGCACCTTTTCGTCCGTATGCCATATTGAGCTCAGGCAGGTGGTCTCGGTGGTCATGACGTCCACGCCGTTCCTGAAATCCACGGAGAGTTCGGACAGGCCGGGACCGGCGAACTCCATGACCTTGTTTTTGACAAAGCCGTTCTTGAACACCTCACCGATGATGGCAAGGGCCACGTCCTGGGGCCCCACCCCTTTTTTTACGCTTCCATGGAGATAGACCAGGCAGACTTCCGGGTATTTCAGGTCATAGGATTTCCCGAGAAGCTGTTTTACAAGCTCCGGACCACCTTCCCCCATGGCCATGGTGCCCAGGGCGCCGTAACGGGTGTGGCTGTCGGATCCCAGAATCATTTTCCCGCATCCGGACATCATCTCCCTCATGTACTGGTGGATCACCGCCAGGTGTGCGGGAACAAATATCCCCCCGTACTTTCTCGCAGCGGAAAGGCCGAAGGCATGGTCATCCTCGTTGATGGTCCCCCCCACGGCACACAGGCTGTTGTGGCAGTTGGTCAGCACATACGGAAGGGAAAAGCCGGTGAGGCCGCTGGCCCTGGCGGTCTGGATGATGCCCACATAAGTGATGTCGTGGGAAGCCAGGGCGTCGAATTTGATCTGAAGGTCATCCTCATTCCCGGATATGTTGTGCTTCTGGAAGATACCCCATGCGATGGTGTTTTTCCGAAGCAGGCCGCAATCCTCCGTCTGAGGCATGGATATCGTGTTCTCCGTGGTCAGGATGACTTTCCCGTCATAAAGCTTGATCAAAGCGCTACCTTCTTTCCTTGTCTTACGTTATAGTATATTATATATTCAGAAAATACAAAAATAAAGCGGAGCGGGAATATTGATACACAGCATCATCTGGGACTTCGACGGGACCCTCTATGATACTTATCCGAAAATCGCCGTGGTCCTCCAGGAAACCCTGGGGGAATTTCACGTCCGTGATGATTTTTCCGGCATCCTGGAAAGCCTGCATGTCTCCATGAACCATACACTGGAAAAGTATTCGGAAAAACACGGCCTGCCTCTTCAACTGCTGAGGCAACGGTTTGTTGAAAACGAGGAAAACATGGATGTCCGGGATTGTCCTCCTTTTGAACATGCCATGGAAATGGTTTTTCTCGTCAGGAGCAACGGCGGGAAAAATCTCATCTGCACAAACCGGGGGAATTCCACCTTCCGTTTTCTGGACCATTACAACCATCGGAGCTGTTTCGAGGATATCCTCACCCGGGAATCGGGACACGGGAAGAAACCCGATCCCGAACCTCTGCTCCACCTGATGGGGAAAAACGGTTTGGAAAAACACCGGACACTCATGGTGGGGGACCGGGACCTGGACATCCGGGCCGCCCGTTCCGCAGGCATCATGAGCTGCTATTTCGATTCCCACGGGATTCCTTCCCGGGAAAAACCCGACCACGTCATCTTCTCCCTGGACGAAATCAAAAAGCTCTTGTGAACCCTCGCGCTTCCTCCAATAAGGCCAGTGTGTTCTCATATGGCACATCTGCCTGGTAGTCCTGTGAAGGAGCGGTGATGTAGCCGCCTTTCCTGCTCATCCGTTGAATGACCTCCCTGGCTTCTTTTGCGACCTCGGCAGGGGTCCCGTACGGGAGAATCCGCTGGGTGGTGATACCGCCCCAGAAAGACAATCTCTCCCCATGGCTGTCCTTGATTCCAAAAATGTCCATCACCTCCGGCTGCATGGGATTGAGCACATCCACTCCCATCTCCACCAGATCGGGGATGATCTGTGCAATATTCCCGCAGGAATGAATCCATACATGTTTTTTTGCATTTTTGATCACCTCATATTCCCTGACCTCCCCCGGCTTGATCATCTTCCTCCAGACATCAGGGGACATGAGCATGGATTGCTGGGAACCCCAGTCGCTTCCCAGCAGGATGCCATCCAGGGGAAAATGCACCGCATTCTCCAGCATGACCATGTTTTTCCGGATGATCTCGTTCAGAAGCCTCTCTGCGTAATCCGGTTCCCCGGCAAGGTCTGCCAGGAAATTCTCGATGCCCCTGCAGAAATTCGCTTTTTCAAAATGGCTTCCGTAAGCCACTCCCAGGACATACCGTCCTTTTTCCTGCAGATACAGTGCCTTTTTTTCCAGTTCACTGTAACTCCCTGTTCCCATGGTCATGGGCAGGTAACCGGGCGGTTCCTGGGAAATG
>JAWOHX010000053.1:0-19473 GCA_046484975.1 Clostridia bacterium | reverse complement strand
TATGAACATGCCATCGAACATCCTTTGGAGTCCGCAAGGATCCTTTTGAAGCACGCCCCGGAGCTGGAGGAGGAGCTGGTGGTGCAAAGCCAGGCCTTCCTGTCGGAAAAATACAAGGACGACGCCCCCTATTGGGGATTCCAGAAGAAGGAGGTATGGCAAAGATACATGGAATGGCTGCATGCCCAGGACTTCATCCCGGATGAAATCGATGTGGAGAAAGCCTTCACCAATGACTTTGTGAAAAAATGACGGAAAGAATCAGAACGGAAAAAATCAACAAGACATACAATTACAAGGGAAAGGTGATTCCCACCCTCGCTGACATGGACCTCCATGTGGGACATCATGAATTCGTCTCCCTCATCGGACCCAGCGGATGCGGGAAAAGCACCCTGCTGAACATTTTCGCGGGGTTGGAGACATATGGCGGCAAACTCACCGTCAACGGCACCACTTGCCTGATGCCCCAGAATGACTCCATGCTTCCCTGGAGAAATGTCTACCGGAATATCTGCCTGCCCCAGGAGATCTCAGGATTGAAAAAACCGAAGGGGGACATCGACGCTTTGGTCGAAGAGTTCGGCCTCAAGGGATTCGAGGAGGCCATGCCCTATGAATTGTCAGGCGGTATGAGGAAACGGGCGGCGTTGCTGCGGACCTACCTTACGGAAGGGGACATCATGCTGCTGGACGAACCCTTCGCCGCCCTGGATACCATCACCAGGCGCAAGATGAGCGAGTGGCTTCTGGACATCTGGCAGCGTCACAAAAAGACCGTGGTCTTTGTGACCCACGACATCGAGGAAGCCATTTTCCTGTCCGACCGGGTCTATGTGTTTTCCCGGAGGCCGGCCCGGGTCCTGGATTGTATCCGCATCGACACGCAAAGACCCAGGAGACGTTCCGACCCTGATTTTGCCATACACTTCGAAAAAATATATGGATTGCTTTGATTGGGCATATCCTGTTGCCCGGGAATGGGATATAATATCCATATCCTGACCCGGGAGAAATGCCATGAAACCGACCCACATAATGGACCTGCCCCCCTCGATGGGAAACCCCCGGAACAGTGAAGGCGCTTTTTTGGCGCTGAAAGACGGTTCCATTCTTTTTGCTTATTCCAAATTCATCGGCATAAGCTCCGGAGATGACAGCCCGGCCTGTATTTGTGCCCTGATTTCCCGGGACAACGGCGAAAGCTTCGGGGAGGAGAGGGTCCTGGCGGAGCCTAAAGAGCATGGGGCGACAAACCTCATGAGCGTATCCCTTGCCAGGATTGACAAGGATACCTCAGCCCTTTTCTACATGGTCAAGCATGATTTTGCCGACGCCAGGCTGGTGATGAGGAAATCAACAGACGAAGGCAGGACCTTTGGAACAGCCAGGGCCTGTGTCCCCCATCCCGGGTACTTCGTATGCAACAACGACCGTGTGGTTGTCTTGTCCAACAGCAGGATTCTCGTGCCTTGTTCCTATCACAGGTGTCTCACGGAAGATTCCTCTTCCTGGGACAGCTTTGACGGGATGGGCATCCTACGCTTCTTCCATTCCGATGACGGGGGATGCACCTTCCGGGAATCCAGGGGATTCGGGTGCCTGACAGACCCGGGACAGAGGTCGGGTCTCCAGGAGCCCGGTGTTGTGGAGACCAGGCCAGGGGAACTCATCGGTTGGGCCAGGACTGGTCTGGGATGCCAGTATACTGCCGTTTCCCGGGATGATGGGGAGACCTGGACGACATTTGAAAAAAGCAGGTTCACTTCCCCCCTGTCCCCCATGTCCATGAAGAAAATACCCGGCACGGACCTTTTCGCGGCGGTGTCCAACCCCGTCCCGGGGGAGGGCATGTTCAGCAGGAACCCCCTGGTGCTTGACGTTTTGCATCCCGGGGAGGAGAAACAAGGCAGGAGATGGGTCCTGGAAGAGGACAGGGAGGCGGGATTCTGTTATACTGCCATGCATTTCACCCCGGATTCTTTGCTGCTGGCATATTGCGCCGGCACCTTGCGGGACCAGAATCCCCTCACAAGGCTACGAATCACAAAAATAAAACTGGAGGACATCCTATGAGAACACTGAATGTCGGATTCATCGGTTGCGGAGGTTTTGCCAAAGCCATGCACATGCCCCTGGTCATGAAAAGCCCCCTCTACAGAATCAGAGCCCTGACGGACATCAAGGAAGACGCATGCAGGGAGACCATGGACATGACGAAAGCGGACTATTGGACACTGGATGTGGATGAAGTTCTGGGGGATCCTGAAATCGATGCGGTATTCATCACCACCACCCATGACTCCCATGCTGATTTGTCCATCCGGGCGGCAAAGGCGAAAAAACACATCCTGTGCGAGAAACCCATGGCCCTTAACGCAGAGGACTGCAGGAAAGTGGCGAAGGCCGTAAAGGAGAACAACGTCAAATATACCGTCGGCTACAACCGGGGTTTGGCACCTCTGGTCACCAGGGCGGGGGAACTGCTGGAAACCCTGGGAGACAAGAAAAAGATGGTGTACCACAGGATACAGGCTCCATTCCCTGAAAGCCACTGGACACACCTGCCGGAGATCGGGGGAGGGAGGTTTGTGGGAGAGGGTTGCCACATCTTCGACCTCTTCTGCCAGCTCATCCGCAGGGATCCCGTGCTCGTCTATGCGGCGGGAGGGGTTTTTCTGGACCCGGACATAGTGAAGATACCAGACAGCGCCTGCGTGACACTCACATTTGAGGACGGGTCGGTATGCACCACCCTCATCAGCAGCGCCGGATGCCCGGATTTTGAAAAAGAGTCCACGGAGATTTATTGCGACAACAAGGCCATCCACATCGACGGGTTCCGGCAGATGAAATACTTCGGTTTCGAAGGGCACAGGCAGACCCTATTGGATATCGGCACCGTTGACAAGGGTCAGGAGACGGAAATCCACCTGTTCGGAAGGAGTATCCTGGAAGACACACCGCCTCCCAACGACATCCTCGTGGCAGCCCGGGCCGCTGTCGTCAGCTACAAGGTCAATGAATCCATCCGTACCGGGCTTCCCGTTGCCATCACAAGAGAGGAATACGATTTCTCATGATCAAAAAAGCTTCTTCCGCAAAGGTCAGGGAAATCCTGCAGAAGCCTTTCGGCTTCAAGGGGGCCAGTGTGGACAGCCTGACGGTTTCCCATGTGAAGTTGGAGACACCGGACCACACTGTATACGGTTCCGGCATCCAGAGCGTTCTGTGGTCCGACGGGCAGGTCTTCGAGCTCTTCGGCCTTTCCAGGGGTGACGAGCTGATGCATGACATCACCCGTCATGCGTTGTCCCTTCTGAAAGGCACCAAAACCTTCTACCCGCCCCATGTGATGAAGGACATCTATTCCAGATGCCTGCGCTATGGGGTGGAGCGGTCCGGATTGCCCAACTTGCGCAAGACTTTCGTTCTCAACGCCCTGGTGCCCGTTGACAATGCTTTATGGATACTATATGCAAGAGAAAATGGCATCGCCTCCTATGACGGTATGCTGGAGGAATATGAGGAAGACCTTTCCCGCAGAAACAACATCCTTGCTGCAGTGCCTCTCATCACCTACGGGACGGAGTCCGGGGAAATCGACAGGCTCCTGGAAGAGGGTTACTATTTCCTGAAGATCAAAATTGGAAACGGCCTGGAGTGGGACATGGAAAGGGTGCGGAGCATACATGAGAAAACCCTGCACCATGAAACCCCATACACCAGGTCCCAAAAACCCTGTCTCTACCTGGACGCCAACGGCACCTACCGGAACCCGAATGATTTCCGCCGTCTGGTGGACCAAATGGACCGGGAGGGTATCCTTCCCTCGGTGGCCATGGTGGAGGAGCCGTTCCCGGAGGAACTGGAATTGGATGTCCGGGAGTTCCCCGTGGTGGTTGCAGGGGACGAGAGCTGCCACTCAGCCATGGAAACGCTGGAACGAATCGACATGGGATACAGGGCCATCGCCCTCAAGCCAATCGCCAAGACCCTCACCTTTACCCTGGATGTCCTCAGGGAAGCGGAAAAAAGAAGCATCCCCTGCTTTTGCGCAGACCTGACGGTCACGCCGCTCCTGGTGGAATGGAACAAGAGTTTTGCTGCGAGGATCAGGCCTTTTCCCGGGACCGAAGGAGGCGTTTTGGAATCCAACGGCGCGTCCAACTATACCAACTGGGAGGAACTGCTGTCCCGCCTTCCCATGAAGGACAGGGATTGGGTCCGTCCAAAAAAAGGTGTCTACAGGCTTTCCCCGGAATTTTTCACCTCCTCTGCGGGAATCCTCGAATATTTCGAGGGAGAAGACCTGGCCTATATGGAGGTGTGAGGACATGGCGAATCATGTGAACATCGGCATTCTGGCGGGGGACATGCCCGGAGAAGGGAAATATGAAGGCTGGGAGAAAAACCTTTCTGCCATGAAGGCATACTGGGAGGAAGGGTTCCACCGGCTTGCACCGGATTGTCCCGACATCATCCTCCTGCCGGAAACCTGCACCATGATCAATCGTATGGGAAAAAAAGAGGAGCAGGATTATTATCTCCATGCCATGGGCCTGTTCCAGGGTTATTTCGCCGATTGGGCGAAAACCCTGGGTTGCATTGTCATGTACGGAAGCATCCGGATGGATGCAGAAGGCCGGAAAAGGAACTCCATCCTCACCCTGGGAAAGAACGGGCAGCTCATCGGCGCCTACGACAAGGTGTTCCCCACCATCTGGGAGATGGAGGATGACGGAATCATCCCGGGAGACAGGGGAACGGTGACAGAAACCGGGAGATTGAAAGCGGGATATGCCATATGCTTTGACTTGAATTTCGACGAGCTTCGGGAGTCCTACCGGGAACAAAGGCCTGATGCCATTTTTTTCTCATCGGTCTTCCACGGAGGCCTGATGCAGGCGAACTGGGCGTTTTCCACCCGGTCCCACTTCATCTCAAGCGTCCGGGGCATGCCCAGCGCCATCATCAGTCCCGTAGGCGAGATTCTGGCAGGGACCACAAACTACACCCCTTATTGCTGCAGGAGGATCAACACCGACTGCGCGGTGATTCACCTGGACTATAACATCCATAAGTTCAAAGACATCAAAAAAAAGTACGGGCAACGAATCAGCCTGTCCGACCCCGGACACCTGGGGTCCGTGTTGCTGGCCTGCGAGGATGACAACCCCGGCGTCCGTTACATCCTGGATGAATATGAGCTTATGTTGCTGGATGACTATCTGGACAAGGCCAGGGCCATACGGGAAAAAGCCGGGGGAACGCTCACCGGTATTGACCCAGGCTCATCCCTTTTTCAATGAAATATTTGTAGATTTCGAAATCCACGGTATTGGGGATGGAGTGGTCACTGTGGAGAACATACCCGTACCCCTCTTTCACCACGGGAATCTTGTCCTCCAATTCCCGGTCAATGATTTTTTTGTCATTGGTGTACAGGGCCCGGACGTCGATGCCGCCCATCAGGGAGAGATTGTCCCGGTAGGTTTTATGTATCCTCAGGAGATCCATACCGGCCTTGACCTCAATGACCTGAAGGCAGTCGATGCCTGCCTCCAGCATCCCGGGGATCAGGGGCTCGACAAACCCGCAGGAATGCATGATGACGGGAAGGCCCAGGCTTTTGGCGAAATCGATGGTCTTTTTGTGGGCGGGCAGGAGAAACTCCCGGTACATGGCGGGTGACATAAAAGGCTTTTCCTTGAATCCCATGTCCTCATAATACCAGATGCCATCGGGAAGGCCGGCCTCACTGAAGATCATCTCCTGCAGCTTGATGATGTGGTCGCTGAAGGTGTCCACCATCTCCCGGATCCAATCCGGCTCCAGGATCATGCCCATGAGCATGTTCTCATGTCCGCAGACGGGGTGCATGAGTTCAAAGACATTGACCCCCGACAGGCAGAAGAAAGCGTCGCGCCTGCGTGCTTTCTCCTTCGCAAACAGGTACTTTCCGAAATCAATCCGTCTTTTTTCCGGTTTCAGGACCGGGCAGATGGCCTCTTTCCAGGAAGCATGGTCCTTCACCAGGAAGTCCACGTGCTCGGGGGTGGTGTCATGGAGCTTGTGCCTCCGGAGGACAGCGGAATTGCCGTCCCTTGTGAGAATGGTGTCCTCCGTCTCTTCCAGGACCTCGGGAACGTAGTCCAGATTGGCGGTGAAATTGAGAGGCCAGGTGAGTTCCAGGTCATAATCGAAAAGTTCCTGGAAATCAGTATCATCGGTGATGTGTCCCTGTTTCGTCCATGTGGACTTGGTGTCCCCCCAGAAATGCTCGTAGAGACCGATACGGTCCACCGGCTTCCTTTTCAGGATATTTGCAATCCGTTCTTTTCCCGTCATGATGAGCCACCTCCTGCTTTCTCCATTCTACAGCATTTGCACTCCCAGTCAAACCATATTTTCCAGTGTGTACAACGCACGCGGAAAAAAGTATAATATACCCAAAACCGGGACAGGGGAGGACACATGAAAGCTACGGCCACCATCGTCATTGCTTATGTGATGTGGGGGATCTTTCCATTTTTCTGGAGGATGCTCGGACATGTGGACAGCCTGGAGGTCGTTGCCTACCGGATCCTGTTCTCCTTTCTCCTCTGCCTCCTGGTACTGGTCCTCTCCGGGAGGATTTCCTTCCTCAGGCAGATGAAGGATGCCAGGAGGCTGGCCACGGCCTTTTTCTCAGGACTGCTCCTGGCCGTGAACTGGTTCGTGTTCATTTATGCAGTGGTCAACGACCATCTCATCGATGCCAGCCTGGGATATTTCCTCAATCCCCTTGTCAGCGTCCTGCTGGGAAGGATTTTCCTCAAGGAGGCCATGGACCAAAAGCGCATCATGGCTGTGGTCCTCGTCTCCCTGGGAGTGGCCATCATGGTCCTGTCCAGCGGCGTCATCCCAATCATCGCCCTGGTCCTGGCCTTCACCTTCGCGCTGTACGGGCTGATCAAGAAAAAGAGTTCCCTGGGCGCCCTGGAATCCATGTCCTCTGAGACCATGTCCCTCCTTCCCATCAGCCTCGCCATCCTCCTGTACAGGGGAACAAGCAGCGGCATCTCCCTGTTCTCCCCGGGCATGGGTACAAATGCACTCATTGTCCTTTCCGGCGCCGTGACCCTTGTTCCGTTGCTCCTGTTCTCCTCCGCGGCCAAAAAGATCCCCCTGCATAAAGTGGGGTTCCTCCAATACATCGCCCCCACCATGATGTTCCTCTCCGGCATTGCACTGGGGGAGCGCATGGAGTGGCATGCCCTGGCCAGCTTCGCCTTCATCTGGATGGGCCTTCTGGTCTACTCGGTGCCTTCCGGGGGAAGCTGGCGGAGGAAGTCCGGGGAGGAGGTGGAGGAATGAACATCAGGCCGGACATCCTGGAACGGATCCGGAGGGAAGCGCCATGCTTTTGCCATGTCCACCAGCCAGAAGGCCGTTATGTCAACGACCATTGTTTCATCATGAAGGACGGCCTGGTCCATCTCTTCCATATCGAGGGGCAGGTCGGGAAGACCTGCATGGACGAAGGGAATGAGATCACCATCGGCCATGCCGTCAGCCGGGACCTCCTGCATTGGGAGGCGTGTGCGCCGGCCCTGGTCCGCGACACCGGGATGGCCCATGAGGAAAGAGGTGTGTTCGCCCCCTTCGTCATGGAGAAGGACGGCGTCTTTTACATGTTCTATTCCTCCCACAACAGGCATTTCGCCCAGTACATGTGCCTGGCCCTCTCCAGGGACCTGTTCCACTGGACCAGGCACCCTGGCAACCCGTTGTTCCATCCCCGGGGGAGCAAACTGTTCTGGGACGCAGGCCTTCCCTGTTCCTGCCGTGATCCCCACATCCACCATGATGCCGGCAACCACCGGTACATCATGTTCTGGGTGGGCGACATGGCGGCGGACCGGGAGCTTTCCTGCATCCATGCCTCTGTTTCCCCCGACCTGATCCGATGGGAGGAGGCGAATCCTGTCCTTGTGCGGAGGCACTCCGTCCATGAATGTCTGGTGATGAAGACGGAATCCCCCTGCCTGGTGTGGAACCATGGGCTTTATTACCTGTTCTTCCGGCACGGCAACGGGACAAAGTACTGCATTTCCCGGGATCCGCTGGACTTCAACCATTGTGACGCCCATTACCTGTCTTCCGCCCACGCGGCGGAGATTTTCCGCCATGAAGGCCATTGGATCATCTCCAGCTGCTCCAGAAGCCCGCTGGATATTATCCACCGGGAGGACAGGACGAAGGGGCTGTATGTGGCCGGATTGTCCTGGGAAGACATGCACCCTGAAGTCGTTGACATATTTCATACCAGGTGATAATATAATTCAATAAATATTTATCAAGGTAGAACGGTAGCATGGAAAAGAGTCTTTGGAATCCTTTTTCCATCCATTAAAAAACAGGGGGAGAAGATTATGCTTGGCATACCTGACGGCAGCGTCCTATTGGCGTATATCCTCAGCATCGCATCCGCGGTTCTGTGCCTGGTATACGGCATCGCCAACTGGAACAAGGGAAAGGACAAGGAACCCGTCCAGATTGAGGAAGAAATACAGTGGGAAAAAAAGGAAACAGAAATCAAGGACAACCTATAGGTTGACATGGGGGTCGTTATGCTCATCAAAATCATCATCATGATCATCTACATCGGCGTCATCGGATATCTCGGGTTCTTAGGTTACAAGAATACGAAAAGCAACAGGGACTACCTGATTGCGGGAAGAAAAATCCATCCCATGATCATGGCGCTCTCATATGGCGCCACCTTCATCAGCACTTCGGCCATCGTCGGTTTCGGCGGCAATGCCGGGGTCTTCGGGATGGGCCTTTTATGGCTCACGTTCATGAACATCTTTTTCGGGATCTTCATCGCGTTCCTGGTTTTCGGCAAAAGGACCAGGAAAATCGGCCACAACATGGAAGCGCATACCTTCCCGGAATTTCTTGGGAAAAGGTTCCAGTCACGACTCATCCAGAAATTCAGCGGATGGGTGGTTTTCATATTCATGCCTGTCTATGCTGCGGCGGTGATGATCGGGGCTGCAAAAATCATCGAAAGCAGCCTCGGGATTGAATACAATGCGGCATTGTTCACCTTCGCCATCATTGTGGCTGCCTATGTGTTTTTCGGAGGTCTCAAGGGCGTCATGTACTCCGACGCCTTCCAGGGAAGCATCATGTTTCTTGGTATGCTGACCCTGGTGATATGGGTGTATGCGAAGCTCGGAGGGGTGACATCCGCCCACCAGCAGCTCACCGACCTGTTCTCCAACCCGGCCATCGCCGACCAGATCAAAGGCCTGGTGGCGGGTGGCTTCCAGGGATGGACCAGCATGCCGGAAATGTTTTCCCAATACTGGTGGATCGTGGTGTCCACCCTGGTCCTTGGCGTGGGGATCGGTGTCCTCGCCCAACCCCAGCTCGCTGTTCGTTTCATGACGGTGAAAAGTGACCGGGAGCTCAACCGGGCCATCTCGGCGGGAGGTGTCTTCATTCTCATGATGACAGGTGTGGCCTTCACCGTGGGAGCTCTTTCCAATGTGCTTTTTTTTCAGGAAACGGGAAAAATCGCCGTGGCGTCAGCAGGGGGGACCGACAACATCATTCCGGTGTTCATGGACAGCTTCATGCCTCCCTGGTTTTCCGCCACGTTCCTGGTGGTGCTGATCGCTGCCGGGATGTCCACGCTGAGTTCCCAGTTCCATGCCATCGGGACAGCCGTGGGAAGGGACTTGTTTGATACCTCCAGGAAAAGCGACAAGGTTGCCATGCTGATTTCCAGGCTCGGGGTATTCATAGGAATCCTGGTGACGGTTTTCCTGGCATACACCCTCCCGGCGGTCTGGGACGGTGCCATTGCCATCAGCACGGTCCTTTTCTTCGGGGTGTGTGCTGCTTCCTTCCTCCCCGTCTATTTCGGGGCCCTGTACATCCGGAAACTGTCCAGGAAGGCCGCCGTGTCAGGTATGTTGTCCGGCTTTTCCGTGAGCATGCTCTGGATGATGTTCATCCATTCCAAGGAAGCGACAGTCCTTGGTGTGAGCCAGCTGCTTTTCGGCAGGCCTTTCCTCTTCGATTCCGCCATCCAGTTTGTGAACCCGGTGATCGTATCCCTGCTGACCTCAATCGTCGTCACAGTTGTTGTGGGGGTGCTGACCAGGCCGGATGTGGAGGAATCCCATCTCCGGGAATGTTTCAAAGGATTGTCATGATGGAAGGCCGGTTGCAGAACCGGCTTTTCTTTTTCCCGGGGACGGTATAGAATGATGCCAGGGGTGAAGAAATGAAAGTTTTTATCGCCGGTGGGACTGGTTTCCTGGGATACCATTCCCTGTTGGAATTCTTGAAAAGAGGACATTCCGTCACGACGTTGTCCCTGCCCGACATCAGGCTGGGGTCCTGGTTCCCGGAGGAAGCGAAGGTGCTGACCGGGGATGTCTTTGAAATGCCGGAACAAAAACTGGTGAAGCTCATGGCAGGGCATGATGTCCTGGTCTATGCCCTGGGACCTGACGACAGGGTGACGCCCAAGGCTCCGGCCTACGGTTATTTCCATGAGAGGCTGGTCAAGGGCAGCGTCAAGGCGGTCCGGGCAGCCAGGATGGCAGGGATCCGAAAATGTGTGGTCCTCGGCTCATATTTTGCCTATTTCAACAGGCTGTGGCCTGAGCTTGACCTGGCGGGACGGCATCCGTACATCAAATGCCGTGTTCTTCAGGAGGAACGGGTCATCAGCGAGGGAAAGGGCAAAATGGAAGTGATTGTCCTGGAACTCCCATATATCTTCGGGACCATGCCGGAAAGGCCCCCTCTTTGGAAGGACATCCTCATCCCCCATCTCAACAAGCCCGGGGCAGTCTGGTTCACGAAAGGGGGATCCAACATGATCGCCGTGGAGGACGTGGCCATGGCCGTGGTTGGGGCCGCTGAAAAAGGAGGCCATGGGCAGCGAATTCTTGTGGGGGATGAGAACCTCGACTGGAAGGAAATGATCGGGCTCATGCTCAAAGGCATGGGGAAGAGGAAAAAAATCGTCACCATCCCCACTTTCCTGGCCACGCTGATGGGACAAAGGATCAAAAGGAATGACGCCCGCCAGGGCAGGGAAAAGGGACTGGACCCTGCAAGGCTATTCAAGGATATCCAGTCCCGGCAGTTGTATTTCGACTCACAGAAGGGAAAAAAACTGCTGGGATATGAAGGTGGCCATGTGCAGGAAGCCATCGAAAGGACCGCCAGGGCCTGCATGGAAACGAGAGAACAGGAGAATGAAACATGAAGACCATCGACTGGAAAATCATCCATGAGACAATCAACGGACAACCCTGGGCCGGCAGGCTGTACTCGGAGACGCGAGAGCAGCTGGACAAGTTCATCGACAACTACGAGGACCATCCGTCCAGGGTGGCAGGCTGGTTCCACCATTACAATTGCGGGAAATGCGACGGCCGCCTTATCTTCAACATTGATGACAGCACGGAGCATGTCTGCTCCGTGTGCGGGCAGGTGAACAGGGGAGAGACATTGACCAGGGCATGGAACAACATGTACCGCGGGCATGCCAACGCCAGTGTCTACAACAGTGCCGTTGCCTACAATATTGAAAAAGACGAAAAATACATTCGGCATATCAAAAAGGTCCTCTGGTTCTATGCGGAGAATTATGATGAGTTTGTGTGCGACCCTCCTGCCAAGCGGTTCGAGGGGAAGATCCAGAACCAGCATCTGGACGATGCGGTGGGGATGATGACCATCATCCTGGGAATGGACATGGTCCATCAGAATTTCAACCGGGAGGAACTGGATGCCCTTTATATGAAACTGTTCAGCAGGGAAGCCGACCTTTTCGACTTTTTTGCCAACAGGATCTACAACATCCCGGTCTGGATCAAGTGCGCCCAGGCCATGATCGGCGTGTTCTTCGGCAGGCAGGAGCACATTGAAAAGGGCTTTTACAGCCAATTCGGGATCCTGGACCAGTTGGAGAAAGGCGTAACCGAAGAGGGGATGTGGTACGAGGGGTCCATGCATTACCATTTCTACACCCTGCAGCCCATTGCCTACCTGCTCTATATCATGGCCAGGAGAGGGTTTGTCATCCCGGAAAGCCCCGACATCATGAAGACGGTGGAACGCATGTTTGAGTATCCGCTTAAAATGATGTTCTCCAACCGCAGGCTCCCCAATCCAAATGACGCCCATCCACTTCTCACCATCGACATGTACAGGCCCCATTATGAGTATGCAGCCGTGTTGTTCGACAACCCCCGTTTCAAGGATCTCTGCGGCACCTTCTACATGGATCAGCCGTCGGAGGGGGGATTCACCAGGCTTTTGTTCAACCGCCATCCGGGAAAGACCGGGACAGAGGTGTATAAGACAGTGAACAACCCCGATTCCTGCACCGCCATGCTCCGGGACAAAACCACGGAGGTGTTCTTCAAGTACGGACTGCTGACCCATCTCCACAGGCATCCGGATGTGATGAACCTGGAGATTTCCTTTGCGGGGGATGTGGTGTCCTACGACATTGGCAACGGTGGATACGCCTCGCCCCTGTTTGTGGAATGGCAGAGGAAGACCATCGCCCACAACACCGTGGCCGTGGACGGCAGGGACCAGTACAGGATGAGCCTCCCCCGGGGTGTCGTGGAGGAATACGACGAAAAGAAAAACATGATCAGGGCCAAGGCAAAGGCCGTCTATGAGGCGGTGGATTATGAAAGGTCCCTGGAGGTCAGGGAGAACCTTGTCTTTGACAGGTTCCTGGTGCGGGGCTGGGGGGAATATACCATGGACTGGTTTTTCTACTGCACCGGGGAGTTGCTCTGCCCGTATCCCACGGCACCGGTGGACAGCCTCGGGACAGAAGAAGGCTATCAGCATCTTTTCGAGATCCAGAGGTTTGAACCCGACGGGGACTGGCATCTGGATTTCATCCACGCCGATAAAAACATCCGGCTCTCCATGAAAGAAGAGCCGAACACCGAGGTTTTTTTCTTCAACAGCTATACCGCCAGCCGGGAAGTGCGCAGAAAAGGGGTCATGGTGAGAAGGAAAGGGGAGAAGACCTTGTTCGACGCCACCTACCAATGCCTGCCGCTATGAAATAAGGCCGCCGGGTACCCGGCGGCCTCATCCTGCTCTCCATCAATATTTCAATGTCTTGATGTATCCGGCGTACTGGGGCAGCCATTGCTTCTGGGCCAGGAGCATCTCGTCCGCAAGCTTCCAGACCTCGGGAGGATTCAACACGGCCCCCGTCAGCGGGTCGAGGAGGATGGCCTGTTTCAGAAGGAAGGCATCCCCGTGGACCGCAGCTTCCACCGACAGGCGCTGGACGGCGATGCTGGCGTTGCAGACGGCCGCACACCCAAGGGGAAGGTCCCCCACTGCAGGGATGTTCATGCCATTGGCATCCACATAACCCGGGACCTCCACGATGGCGTCCGCAGGAAGATTGGCAATGCAACCGTTGTTCACCACGTTGAAATGCCCCCGGTAGACCCTTCCGGTCTCCAGTCCCTCCAGGATATGGGAACCGTGCTCCTCGCTCCTGTTCTCCTCCGAGAAAGAGGGGGGCTCTTCCTCCATCCATTTCGGGAAATCCGTTTCGAACCAGTTCCTTCTTTCGGTGCAGACCCGCAGGTATCCACCGGTTTCCCCGTGGATCCATTCCCTGAGGCTGATCCATTCCTTGATTTCCTCCGGGCGCTTCCTGTACCAGGCCACGTATTCACTCAGATGACCGTTGGATTCGGTGCTGAAAAAGCCGAAACGCTCCATCATGTCGATGCGGACCTTCTCCGTTTCCCGGTACACCTCATGATTCCTCAATGCCTCCAGGAGCAGGGGGTTCATGTCTTTTCCCTTGTGGGCAATGCGGATGTACCAGGTCTGGTGGTTGATGCCCGCACAGACGATGTCCACTTCCTCTTTCTTCAGGCCGAGGGCATCAGCAATGATGCGGTGCCCTCCCTGGACGCCGTGGCACAGGCCGACGGTGGGGACCCCTCCGTACAGGTTGGCCGCCCAGGTCATCATGGCATTGGGATTGGCGTAATTCAGCAACAATGCGTTTTTTTCACAGACTTCCCGGATGTCCCGGCAGAAATCCAGGATGGCCGGGATACCCCGCTGCCCGTACATGATGCCTCCCGCACAGAGGGTGTCCCCCACGCACTGGTCGACACCGTATTTCAACGGGATGCCCACATCCATCCCGAAGGCTTCCAGACCTCCGATCCGCACCACATTGAACACATACCGGGCGTTTTCCAGAGCCTGCCTGCGGTCCAGGGTCCATTGGATCTGGATGTCCAGGCCGTTGGCCACGATGTCCCTCTGGCAGAGGCTGGCCACCATTTCAAGATTCTTCTCGTTGATGTCCGTGAAAGCCACCTCGATGTCCCGGAATTCCGGAACCGTCAGGATGTCGCTAAGCAGCTTTCTTGTGAAACCGATGCTCCCCGCCCCGATGAATGCGATTTTGAAACTCATTTTTCCTCAGACCTCCATCATTCTTCACTCCCATTGATTTTATCATATCCGTGCTGAAATGATATGGTTTATAGTATAATGGGAAGAAACAATGGCAGAAGGCAGGCCTGGCACATGGGTGTGATCGATTTCAGGGATGTGAGGAAAAGCTTCGGGGACCGGCTGGTGCTGGACGGGGTTTCTTTTGAGATACATCAAAACCAGAAGGTCGCCCTCATCGGCAGGAACGGTTCCGGGAAAACCACGGTTTTCAACATCATCGCCGGGGTATGTGATTATGAAGGACAGGTTGGCATACGGAAAGACCTGACCGTTTCCTTCCTGAAACAGACCCACGAGGATGTCCAGAACATCATAAGCGTGGACATCCTGAAAAGCGCTTTTGAGAGCCTGGCGGATGTCCATAAGCAAATGCTGGTCCTTGAAAAGACAATGAGGGAACATCCCGAAGACAGGCTGGTGGTGGGGGAGTACGGGCGCCTGCATGAGAAATACGAGTTCATGGGAGGATACAACACCGGGGAAAAGCTCAACAGGATCATCACCGGTCTGGGCATTCCGCAGGAGGTCTGCGAAAACCAGTTCCAGAATCTGAGCGGCGGGGAAAAGACCATGGTGATGCTTGGAAAAGCCCTGCTCATGAATCCGGACATTCTGCTGTTGGACGAGCCAACCAACCACCTGGACATGAAGGCCTGCGAATGGCTGGAGAAATACATCTTCGAATACAAGGGGACGGTCCTGTATATTTCACATGACCGGACCTTCATCAACAATACCGCCCAAAAGGTTGTGGAACTGAAATTCCATAAGGCCCAGGCTTACAACGGAAACTATGATGCCTACCTGCTGCAGCGGGAACAGGAAAAGGAGAGGGACCTGAAGCTGTACGAGCGCCAGCAGAGGGAGATCGCCCGGCTCACGGAGACCGCCAGGCGGATGAGGAGCTATGGCACCGAGATCAGCATCAAGAGGGCATTGAACCTGGAAAAAAGGATGGAACGGATGGATCCGGCCCAAAGGCCGGTGGACGAGAAGAGCTTGAGTTTTTCATTTTCTGAAAGCCGGAACTCTTCCAAGGAGGTTTTCAGGGCGGAGAACCTGTCCAAAAGATACGGGGACAAGGTCGTTCTCAGGGATGTCACCTTCCTGGTGCGATCCGGGGACCGGGTGGGTGTCATTGGTCCCAACGGGGCCGGTAAAAGCACCCTGGTCCGGCTGATCATGGGCATGGAGGACCCTGACGGGGGTATGATCCGCATGGGGAAGGGGATGAAGGTTGCCTACCTGGAGCAGGATGTGGCATTCGAGCATCCGGAAAAAACTGTCCTGGAGGAAGTCTGTGACACACTGAAGCTGATGGTGCCCTCCGCCAGGAACCTGCTGGGAAAATATCTTTTCAGGGGGGATGACGTATTCAAGAAGATCAGCATCCTGTCGGGAGGGGAAAAAAGCAGGCTGCGGCTCCTGCTTCAGATGCAGAGCGATGTCAACCTGCTGGTGCTGGACGAACCCACCAATCATCTGGACATCCCTTCCAGGGAGGAACTGGAGGAAGCCATTTCCCTGTTCCGGGGAACCATGGTCTTCATTTCCCACGACAGGCATTCCATCAACAAATTCGCAAAGAGGATTTTCGAGGTGACCGACGGAGGCCTTGTGGCCACGGAAGGGAATTATACCCTCTATGCCAAGGCAAGGGAAAAGGAACCCATCAAGGTGTCGAAGACCGTTGCCGCCGTGAAGGACAAGGGGGCAGAGAAAAGAAGGATCCTGGTGGAACTCCGGGAAGCGGAAAAAAACATCTCCCAACTTGAGGAAAAGCTTGCCGAGACAGACAGGGAGATGGAGGAGAATCCCTCGGACTATGCCCTGCTGACAAAACGGGGACGGGAAAGGGATGAATTATCGGACAAACTGGAGGAGGCATATCAAAGATGGATGGACCTGAAGGAACGGGCGGAGTGAAGATTGTCAGGCTTGCCCCGGGCAGCGGACAGCTGGACCTGGAGGTCCAGGATGCCGGGGATGAGGTGTCTTTCCTTGTCCATGGGGAAGGGTTGAGCCTGAGGAGCATCCGGACAAAACACATCCAGGACGGGCTCCATCGGATGACCGGGCTGAAGGACGGTGTGGATTACGAAGTCAGGGCCCTGACAAAGGACGGGCGACAGTCCAGGACCAGGCTCTTCCGATGCGGGGAGGTCCCCGGGACCGTTGTGAACTACATTCACCCGGAGGACAAGACCTACATGCCCTCAGGGATGTGTCCTGCAAGCCCCTCCATCGTAGAGTTCCGGGACAGGCTCATCGTCTCCCATGATATCTTCTTCCGTGACTGCAGGCAGGACACCACCCTCCTGTTCCATTCCACAGACCAGGGGAAGACATGGCGGTCCCTGGCTTGCCTGCAGCCCTGCTTCTGGGGGAAGCTTTTCGTGCACAGGGACACACTGTACATGCTGTGCAACAGCAGGGAATACGGGGATTTGACCATCATCCGGTCAAATGACGGGGGAAGCACATGGGGCAGGCCTTCCTTGATCTTGAAAGGCGGGGACAACGTGATTGGAGGCCCCCACAAGGGGCCAATGCCCGTGCTCAGCCACGGGGGCAGGCTCTGGACGGCGTTGGATTACGGGGCATGGAGCCTGAAAGGCCATGCTTCCGGTTTGATATCCGTGGATGAAAACCTGGACATCTCCGACGGAAAGAACTGGGAGGTCTCAGCCTTTCTGCCATACGATACGGCTTGGGAAGGCGCGGTCTCCGGAGAATCCGGAGGGCTGCTTGAAGGGAACATCCTGGCGCGACCCGACGGCAGGCTGATCAACCTGCTGCGTTACCAGACCACCGGATGCCAGCCCTCCTATGGGAAGGCCATCTTCCTTTTCGCAGACAGGGACAAGCTTTCCTTTGGAAAAGTCATTGATTTCCATGGCAACAATTCCAAATTCAATGTTTATCATGATGAAAGGACAGGAAAGTATTGGACCATCGCCAACCGGGCGGATGAGAACCACCCTGGGAGAAGGAACACCCTTGTCCTCATGTCTTCTGTGGATACGGAACACTGGGGCATTGAAAAAACACTTTTGGATTACGAGAACAAGTCCTGGCATGAAGACAGGGAGAAAGTGGGCTTCCAGTATGTTGATTTCGTATTCCACGGAAACGAGATATTCTATGTCTCAAGAACCGCGTTGAACGGGGCGTTGAACTACCATGACTCCAACCAGATCACGTTCCACCGTGTCACCTATATCTGAGTATTGACATATTCATGGATGCTGAACGCATGCCCGCTTTTGCTGCGCTGCAGAGGATGGACCATATCCACCCGCCAGTCGGGGTCATCGTCCAGGCATGGGAATCCCACATCCGTTTCGAAAACCGCCTCGATCCTTGTTACATAAGCCCGCTTGCATTTGCTCAGCAACAGCCTGTATATGCTTTCCCCGCCGATGACGAAGACCGTATCGGGGTTCTTTTTGTCGAGAAGCGACATGAGCCGGGGCACATCGGACACCACCGTGGTTCCCGGATGGCAAAAGGAGGGGTCCCTGGAAAAGACGATGTTTTCCCTCCCGGGCAGGGGATTGCCACCAGGCAGGGATTCCAGGGTCTTTCTGCCCATGACAAGCACTCCTCCACGGGTGGTTTCCCGGAAGAACTTCATGTCCTCCGGGATGTGCCACGGCGTCCTGCCGTCTTTTCCGATTCCCCAGTTCTGGTCCACTGCGACGATAAGATTCATGGGCACCTCCTATACGGCCACGGGAATCTGCCGGACCTGTTTTCCTGCCCGGTATCCCTCCAGGGAGAAATCCTCCGGGGTGAAGGAATAGAAATCCGTTTTTTCCAGGTTCATCCGGAAGACAGGGGCCGGAAACACGGGCCTTTCGATCAGTTCAAGGACCAGCGGGACATGCCTGTCATAGATATGGGCGTCAGCGATGACATGGAGAAGCTCCCCGGCCCTGAGGCCGCTCACGTGGGCGAAGAGGTGGACCAGGACGGCATACTGGCATATATTCCAGCCGTTTGCAACCAGCACGTCCTGGGACCGTTGGTTGAGGATCGCATGGAGGCGGTCCTTCTCCACGTTGAGGGTCAGGCTGTAGGCGCAGGGATACAGGCTCATTTCCGAAAGGTCGCTGTGGTTGTACATGTTGGCCAGGATCCTCCGGCTGCCGGGATTGTTCTTGAGATCGTAGAGGATCCGGTCCACCTGGTCGAACATCCCTTCGGCGTACCTGTGCTTCTGCCGCAGCTGGTAGCCGTAAGCCTTGCCGATGGAACCCGACCCGTCGGCCCAGGCATCCCAGATCCTGCTGCCCAGCTCATTCACGTCATTGGACTTTTTCTGCCAGATCCAGAGCATCTCGTCCACCGCGTTCCGGAAGGGGACGGGGCGTTGGGTCAGGGCAGGGAATTCCCTGCCCAGGTCGTAGCGGTTCACCACGCCGAATTTCTTGATTGTATGGGCCGTGGAGCCATCCTCCCATCTGGGACGCACGGGAGTCCCTTCAGAGCTGGTCCCGTTTGCAAGGATGTCCCTGCACATATCGATGAAAATCCTGTCAGCCTGGCTCATCGGCTGTCCACCTTTCCTTTTGATCATCAAGAACATATTATCAGAAAAGAGATGGCGTGACAAACCTTGCCATACCATGCTGTTTATGCTATAATTCCATATAGTTACAAAAGAACAACAGGACACACAAATGAAGAAAAAAATATTGGGCATCCTCATGTTCCTGGGGAAAATCACATTCTGTTCCTATATCGTCTATGTGCTGGTCTCGCAACAGCCCATTATTGATGCAAAGAAGCAACAGAAGCAGGATCTCCTGATTCAACTGGAGGATGCGCAGAGGATAGAGACCCGTCTGAGGAAGGACCTGGAGATAGCCGACACCCAGGAATACATTGAACGGATGGCCAGAGAGAAGCTGGGGTTTTTAAAGC
>JAWOHX010000019.1:0-6966 GCA_046484975.1 Clostridia bacterium | reverse complement strand
GTTGACTTGCCGCTCATGTTTGGCCCTGTAATGATGTGAATCGCATCGTCAGCGCCCAGCGTTACGTCGTTGGGAACGAACGCGCCTGCCGCCAGCGTGCGCTCCACCACAGGATGGCGCCCGGCTTCTATGGCGATGCGCCGGTTGGTGCTCAGCTCGGGCCGGACGTAACCATACTCGGCTGCCACATGAGCCAGCGCCAGATAGACGTCCAGATGTGCCACGGCACGGGCTGTCTGTAGCATGCGGTCGCTCATCGTGCCCAGTTGAGCGACCAGGTTGGCAAATAGCTCGGCCTCCAGCTCCTGAGCGCGTTCTTCGGCGTTGAGGATCAGCGTCTCGCGTTCCTTGAGCTCGGGCGTAATATAGCGCTCGGCATTGACCAGAGTCTGCTTGCGAATGTACTCCTCTGGCACGGCTTGGATGTTGGCCTTGGTCACCTCCAGATAGTAACCAAAGACCTTGTTAAAGCCTACCTTCAGGCTCTTGATTCCGGTGCGTTCCCGCTCGGCTCGCTCCAAATTGGCGACCCAGCCGCGGGCATCGGCAGCCGAGGCCTCAATCCCATCACGTTCCTTGGAATAGCCCTGTCGGATCACACGCCCACCGCTCAACAGGGCGGGGGGCTCCTCGACGATGGCCTGGCCGATGAGCGCAGAGACCTCTTGACAGGGGTCCAGCGCCTCGTCATTCAATGGATAGCTCTCTTCTGTGCCTGAAATCTGGCTCTCGGCTGTGAGAGTGTGCACGATCTCTGCCAGCGCCGCGGTGCGTTCCAGCGCGCTTCCCAAGGATACCAGATCGCGGGGGCCAGCAATGCCCTGGATGATCCGATTGCACAGACGTTCGAGATCACCGAAACCCCGTAGTTGATCACGCAGTTCCATACGGCGCGCCAGGTTATTGTGACAAACCTCTACCGCCTTTAGCCGCTGCTCCAGAGCAGGCTTGTCCAGCAGGGGTTGGCTAATCCAGCGGCGCAAGAGTCTGCCACCCATGGGCGTCAGAGTTTGGTCAAGGACCCAAAGAAGAGAACCTTTGAGGGTATGGTCTCGGATGGTCTCTGTGAGTTCCAGGCTGCTCATGTATTCATCCAGTGTTGTCTCACTCCTGAAGTTGCTGGGTATTTTACAGAATTCCCTTGCAACAAGCCCTGCAACCTTGATGCTTCTGCTTTCATAATCCGACTCATTGATGCCGTAATTCCCGATCAAGGGATAGGTCATAAGAACAATCTGTCCGTAGTATGAAGAATCAGTCATGGTTTCCTGATATCCGGTCATGCCTGTGTTGAAAACAATTTCCCCCACGGCCTCCCGTACATGGCCGAATCCCTTTCCCCTGAAAACCGACCCGTCTTCCAAAACCAGCATCATATCCATTCATCTTCTCCTGTATTCCAACATTTTTTCCAAGTCATCCTTCATCCTTTGGGCCTCTTTCCTGGCTGCAAGGGGAAATTCCATGTGCTTCATCCCGTATTTTTCCCAGGCGCATAGAATGCTTCTGGAAGCATTGACCAGCGCCCCCCTTCCATTTTCATCAAACGCATGCATGACATCCTCCGCGCCTGCGCCCTGTGAACCATATCCCGGGACCAGAAAAAATGTGTTTTTCATCAGGCCCCTCAATTCCTTGAGCACAACGGGATATGTGGCTCCCACCACCGCCCCCGCAGAACCGTACCCAAATGTGCCTTTGTGCCTGGACGACCATGTATTGACAAGTACAGCCACATGCTCATACAGGGGTTTTCCGGATTGCAGAATGACATCCTGCAGGTCCGATGATGAGGGGTTGCTGGTCTTCACCAGAATGAATATCCCCTTGTCCTTCTCCACACACTTCTCCAGGAAGGGCTGGATCCCGTCATATCCCAGGTAGGGATTGACGGTGAGGGCATCGCACCGGTATCCCCCATTGTCCAGATAAGCCCGTGCATAGGCCTTTGCAGTGGAGGAAATGTCATTCCTTTTACCGTCGAGAATGACGATCAATCCCTTGTTCCCGGCATAATCCATGGTGTCCTTCAGGCAGAACGCTCCCTCGGGGCCAAGGGCCTCGTAGTAAGCGGACTGGCATTTCACCACCGGAACCATGTCATAGATATGGTCGATGATTTCCTTGTTGTATGCGAACACTGCCCTGGAAGGTGCCGAGTGCCTCCCGAGCAATTCCGCGGGAAGGAAGGACAGGTCGGGGTCAAGACCTACAGCGGTGGGGTTCCCCATGGCCTCAATTCTTTTGATTAGCGTGTCAGCGAACATGGTGTTCTCCTTCATATACGACTACGCCGTCCACCAGGGTGAAACGGATGATTCCCTTCAACTTGAATCCTTCAAATGGCGAGTTCTTGCTCTTGGAGAGGAACCGTGCCGGTTCCACCGTGTATTCCCGGTTAAGATCCGCGATGCAAAGATCCGCCGCTTGTCCCTCGTCAAGAACCCCTTCCCCCGTCCCCAGGATGTCAGCCGGATTCCCGCTCATTTTCCCGGCCAGTTGCTCCAGGTTCATATGCCCTTTCTCCACAAGGAAGGTGTACGCCAGGGCAAAGGCGGTCTCGAAACCAACCATCCCGTTGCTGGCGTCATCGAATTCCAGGTTCTTCTCGTCCGGATGATGGGGTGCATGATCGGTGGCAATGGCATCGATTGTACCGTCTTTCAGGCCTGCAATGACAGCCGCCATGTCTTTTTCCTGGCGCAGCGGAGGATTGACCTTGGCCAGGGTATTGAAATTCATGCACATTTCTTGTGTCAGGGTGAAATAGTGGGGACAGGTCTCTGATGTCACGCGGATGCCTGCCGCTTTGGCAATCCGTATGGTCTCCACCGCGCCGGCGGTGCTCACATGGGCGATGTGAACAGGAATTCCCGTATATCCGGATATCATCACATCCCGGGCCACCATGACATCCTCTGCAATTGAAGGGATTCCCTTGAGTCCCATCCGGGTGGAAGCATAGCCTTCGTTCATCACCCCGTCCGCGGAGAGAGAGGCATCCTCGCAATGGGAAATCACCCTCAGCCCGAACATGGATGCATATTCCATGGCTTTCTTCATGACAGATGCGTTTCTCACCGGCTTTCCATCATCAGAGACGGCCACGATTCCCGCCTGTTGCATTTTTCCCATTTCCGCCAGAACATTCCCCTCCTGGTTCCTCGTAACGGCACCAATGGGATGAACCTTTACGATTGCCCGCGCCTTTGCCTTTTCGACGATATATCGGACCACGCTGTCATTGTCCGTCACCGGGTTGGTGTTGGGCATGCAGCATACAGAGGTAAACCCTCCCGCTGCCGCGCTCCTGGTTCCGCTCTCAATATCCTCTTTGTATTCATATCCCGGATCCCTCAGGTGGCAGTGCATATCGACGAAGCCCGGAAAGACATGGAGGTTCGCCGCATCGATCACCTTGCAGTCCTGCTCCCCTATGTCCTTGCCAATCCGGAGGATCCTGCCTTCTTCCAACAGGATGTCCCCGACGCCTGAGTGCTTGCCCCGGGGATCCACCAGGGTTCCGTTTTTAATCAGCAGCCTCATATTTCCCTCCTGGTCAGCAGGTACAGCAGGGCCATTCTGACAGCGACCCCGTTGAGAACCTGCATGTTGATCATGCTGTTGCTCCCGTCGATGACGGAACTGGACATCTCAATCCCCCGGTTGACAGGTCCGGGGTGCATGACCAGCATTTGTTTTTTTGATGTGGCCATCACGCTGTCGTTGATGCCGAAGAATTGATGGTATTCGTCCACCGTCGGGAAAAATGCATCCCCCTGCCTTTCCTTCTGGATTCGCAGGCCCATGACCACATCGGCATCCCTGATGGCATCCTGCGGGAAGCTATGGATCTCCACGCCAGTCTTCTCGATGCCCGGGGGGATCAATGTCCTGGGTCCGGCCAGAGCCACCCTGGCCCCCATGGTTGTCAGGCCGTATATGTTGCTCCTTGCCACCCTGCTGTGCAAAATGTCCCCCACAATTGCCACCTTGAGGCCTTCCACCCAGCCCATTTTTTCCCGCATGGTGAAAATGTCGAGCAAGGCCTGGGTGGGATGCTCGTTCATTCCGTCCCCGGCGTTGATGACACTGGCATTGATGTTCTTTCCCAGAAGAGCGGGGGCTCCTGAACGGGGGTGGCGGATGATCACCACATCCGTACCCATCATGTCCAGGGTTTTTCCTGTATCGATGAGGACTTCTCCCTTTGAGGTGCTGCTGCTGGAGGCGGTGATGCTTGCGATGTTGCCTCCCATATATTTGGCGGCCAGTTCAAAGGACATCCTTGTTCTTGTACTGTTCTCATAGAACAGGGTGACAATGGTTTTCCCCTGGATATATGATGATCTCTTATTGGATGACAAGGCAAGCACTTTCATCTTTTCAGCAGTATCCAGGATGTGCGTGATCTGTTCCCTGGAAAGCTCCTTCAGTCCCAGCATATCTTTTCCGTATTTCATCTTTTCACCTTGCCTTGCTCAGGAAAACGCCCCAGATGTCATCGAAGGGTTCCAGCTTGACCTCGATGAACTCATTCCTGGAGGTAGGCACGTTTTTCCCAACATAATCAGCCCGGATGGGAAGCTCCCGATGACCCCGGTCTATGAGGATGGCCAGTTGGATGGTGGCGGGCCTGCCCCCGTCCATCACCGCATCAATGGCCGCCCGGACGGTCCTTCCCGTATAGAGGACATCATCCACGAGGACAATGTTCATGTCGTTGACCACAAAATCAATGCTTGTGCTGTTGACCACCGGATGCTCATTCAGAAGGCTTAAGTCATCCCTGTAAAAGGTGATGTCCAAAATGCCAACCGGAGGCCTTTTGCCTTCCACATTATGGATGTTGTCCGCAATGATGCCTGCAAGCGGTACGCCTCTTCTCTGGATGCCGATGAGCGCAAGGTTATCAACCCCCTTGTTCTTCTCTATGATCTCATGGCTGATTCTGGTCAGGGCGCGCATCATGGAGTTTTTATCCATCAGTTCGGAACCCATATAAAAACACCTCCTTCATCCGTCAATCATCCAAAGGGAGTGTTTTAGAAAGAAAAACCTGCATTCTAGCAGGAAGAAAATCTGTTGAGAACAGCTTTTTTTTCTTCCTTTTAGCCTCTCTGGACCAATTAAAGGAATCATTTGATTCATCTTACCATATGGACACATCCGAATCAACAATTAATTTTCAATACTTCAGATTCCTCAGGAAACGTTCGACATCCTCATCCCTCCTGAAATCCTTGCTTTCCAGAAGCGTATAATATTCCTGCACGATTTCTGCATAGGGAAGATGCCTGTAGCTTTGGATGAATCCGGTATAGCTTTCCTGCGCCTCATCGCTCAGGACATTGATGCCGAACAGAAAAACAGTGTCCGTGCGTTCCTTCCCGAGGTAAATGTCCATGAGTTTCTCAACCCTTCTCCGGGCTTTATAGTAGTAAGGGTAATTGTAGGGATAGTCCATTAAGTATTCCCCATGGTCCGCGATGAGCTCCGACAGCTGCTCCAGGCTGATTTGTAGCGTTCCTTCAAAGATTAACGCATGCGTTTCTTTGTCTTCCAATAACAAGGCTTCGCTGTCCAACAGGTCCAGATAAGCATTGGTGGCCGTTGTCAAATAATTTCCGAATTCTCTTTTCAGATATCCCGTGGCCGGAGTCGCATATATGATTCTGTCGTCGGCTATAAGGCGGATTCCGTTTAGAGAGGCAATCACACCCAGATCCTCGGCTGCTTCATCCATATGCCTGCCGTTGATCCTGGCAATCATGCTGTGGTAATAGGTCTCAAAGATATGGAACATTCTGTCGTTTTCATACCCCCGGCTTCCTGCTATGGACCTGTATGCGTTTGCAGCTTTTGTGATGGTGGACACATCCTTGAAATCATAGGTCATCAGGATGTTGGAGTATGTGAAAAGATTCTCAGGCTCCTGGGCCTCCATCATGTACCATCTGAGCCTTTCCATATACCATGATTCCTTTGCACCAAAGGCACTGTTCTCATTGTTCAGGCTCCTGATACGCTGGTTCAGAAACTCGTTCTCCGCAAAAATGGATTCCCTCTGGTTCACAAGGCTTTCAATCTGTCCTTCCAGATAAGCAATCCGGGTGTTGAGCTCCTCTACATTATTGAGCTGCAGCTTGTTTTGTTCCCTTAAAAATTCATAAAGTCTGTCATCGTCCCTGATCTGGGCATATCCACTGTCCGTCCCTATCCTCACGGCACTGTCCGAAATGTCTCCGATGTAGAGCCGCATGTTCTGGGAAGGCATGTTCCGGCCAGTCGGGAAGGTGCCGGAATAGATTTTTTCCCCGTTGAGCACCACGACGAAGCAATCAAACTGCAACATGCCAAGCAGCCGGCTTCCTCCGCTTGGATAAATCCTGATATTTGAGTTCAGGAAAAGCCAATGATCCCATGATTCGTACCTATCGGGAAACATTCAGTGTAGATTTATCCGATTGGTGGACAATGCCTTTATGGATTCCCCGATTGCTGGATGTCAATCGCGTTGCTTGCCAGACGGAAAAGATATTGAATGAAGTAAAGGTACCTGTTATTCTATTTCAATCCATCCATGATGAAACCGTCAACCCAAAAAGCGCAGAAATATTGAAAAGGGGACTAGGTGACTATTTAATATCCTTATCGTATCTGAACATATCAACACATGCTTATTTCGTCAATGAAGAATTCAATGAAGTCATCAAAGGGATTAAAAGATTTCTCTCACTCGTTAAAAGTAGTTAATAGTAGTTAATTAAGTAGTGATATGAATCACGTGCAAAATTTGCACTCACGAGGCAGGCAATTATTGCACGCACTAGGAGGGTAATTTTTGCACGCTGGCAGCCTTAATGCAAAAATTTCATGCAGGCCAACAGGAAACAATTGCATTAAGGCCTTAAAGAAAGAATTGCACGCAGGCCAGAATGCAAAATATGCACACAGGCTATTGAT